>JAEZHS010000517.1 GCA_023436825.1 Pseudomonadota bacterium
TTCCTGGTGCCTCGCTGCGCTCGGGATGACACCCGTCGCTAAAACAGCTTCCCGCCCTTGGGGATTTTCTTGTCGGGTGCGATCTGCACCACACTGCCGTCGTCGGCGGGGAAACCCAGCGTCAGGACTTCGGACATGAACTTGCCGATCTGGCGCGGCGGGAAGTTGACGACGCCGGCGACCTGTCGACCGACCAGCTCTTCGGCCTTGTAGTGGATCGTGATCTGCGCCGATGATTTGCGCTGGCCGATCTCCGGCCCGAAGTCGATCAGCAGCCGGTAAGCCGGCTTGCGCGCGCCCTCGAGGGGTGCGGCTTCAAGGATGGTGCCGACGCGGATATCGACCCGCGCGAAGTCGTCGTAGGTGATCGTGCTCATGCCCCACCCTAAAGCACATTCCGTCCGGCTGCTTCCAGCCGGACGGATGGGCCGTTGGTCGGGCTGACCGAAATTACTTCTTGGCGATCGCGGCCTTGACCTCTTCGGTCAGCTCGGCGATGCGCGCGCTCAGCGCCTCGAACGCCTCGGCCTGGCTCTTGCCGACGAGGTCGGTGAGCTCCTTGGCGTTGGCAATCGCCGTGTCGTAGCTCTTCTTGGCGAAGTCGATCTGCTTGATGACCTTCTCCTCGACGGTGGCGGCGGCAAGCACTTCGCTGCCATGCTTGGAGAAGTCCTCCATCGCCGCGCGGACCATGTCGCCCTGGCGCTGCGCGATGGTCTTGGCGGTCTCGACGGCGGCGGTGTTGGCCGTGGTCAGCACCGCGAAGTTCTTGCGCGCGGTCTCGACGACGCTCTCGACGTTGACGGTCGGCAGCTTGAACTCGCCGGCGATCTTGGTGAAGTCGAAGTCGGTGAACGGGTTCTTGAAGGTGCCATTGGAATACATGGGGCTCTCCTGCGGGCAAACGAGAAGCTTGGAAGTCAGGGCTGCACCGTTTTGCTGCGGTGCACAACGGCGCTGAACTTATGCTTGCGATGCACAAAGTCAAGTGAACTTTTGTGCATTGCACAAAAAGTTCACGCCGCAGGCGAATTTGCCTCGTCGCGCGGCTTCCTGGCCTCGGGAGATTTCACATATCTTTCAAAGAGTTGGGCCCACCGTTCGGCCGTTTTCAAACGGCTGTCCAAGGCGGCCATGGTCTTGGACAGGTCGGTGGTCTCGTCCCTATCGTAGACCCGCGACACGGCGGCATGGATGGCCAACAGCCCGTTCTGCCGCAGCGCACCCGTGAGGCCTTCGCTCGGCACCGAGGCCGCCTCGAGCATGGCGGCCATCGATCGGCGGAGCGCAGGGCCGATCGCCAGGGCGAGCATCGGATCGCGCAGGCTGGCGTGGCGGATTGCGGCCAGGGCCTCGCGGTACGGCCTCATCGCGTCGTAGCGGCGCATCATGACGTCGAACAGGCGATCGCGCGCCGTCTCTTCAGGATCGCTTCTGGCCGGCGTGCCGGCCAACACCTCGGCATCGATCTTCGCCAGGAAGGCTGCTACCAGCGCGACCTTGTCGGGATAGATCCGATAGAGCTCGGCGAAGCTCAGGCCCGCGGCTTCGGCGACCTCGCGCAACGCGACGCCGGCAAACCCCTTCTCGGCGACCAGCTTGATGAAAGCGTCGAGTGCCGCTTCGTTGGCCGACGTCATCCCGCAAGCTCCTTCGATCGCCGCGAGGCTGCCGCCAATGCCTTGTCGAACACCGGTTGGATGCCGTCGGCCGCCATCAACACCTTCAAAGCCTCGGCCGTGGTGCCGCCGGGACTGGTGACGTTAACGCGCAACTGCGACGCGGGTTCGCTCGACTGCTTCAAGAGTTCGCCACTGCCCGCCACCGTGGCGCGGGCGAGCTGCATGGCCATGTCGGGCGTGAGGCCGAGCTTGGCGCCGGCCGCCGCCATGGCCTCGACCAGCAGGAAGACATAGGCCGGCCCGCTGCCCGACAGCGCCGTCACCGGATCCATCAGGGCCTCGTCGTCGACCCACACGACCTGGCCGACGGCCTCCAGAAGCTGATGGCAGCGCTTCTTCTCGGCCTCCGACACACCGCTGGCCGCCGTCGCCACCGAGATGCCCTGACGCACCGCCGCGGGCGTGTTGGGCATGGAGCGCACGACCTTGGCCGTCGAGCCGAGATGGCTCGCGAAGTACTTCAGCGTCTTGCCGGCGGCGATCGACAGGAACACCGCGCCCTCGTCAGCGAAGCGCTTCAGGTCGGGCAGCACGCCATCCATCGACTGCGGCTTGACCGCCAGCACGACGATCTCGGGCGTCTTCGCAATGTCGGAGGTCGAGGCGACGGCGCGCACACCGGGCGTGCGCGGCCGCAGCGTGTCGACCGGTTCGGCGACGATGACATCCGCCGCAGAAAGCCCGCGCGCCAGCCAACCTTCCAGCATGGCGCCGCCCATCTTGCCGCAGCCGACGAGGAGAAGATCGCCCATTGTCCTACCTGCCCTTGAAACGCGCCGCGCGCTTCTCGCGGAAGGCGGCGGCGCCCTCCTTGCGGTCCTCGCTGTTGGCGATGCGCTCGAGCTTGTATCGCTCGGGCACGAAGTTCTCGGCCGGACCGCGCGGCAGGGTCTGGTTGGCGAAGTCGCGCAGGGTGCGGATCACCAGCGGTGCCGAATCGGCGATGACCTTCGCCATGCGCCGCCCTTCCTTGCGCTCTTCGCCGAGCGGCACGACCTTGTTGACGAAGCCGACGTCGTAGGCTCGCTTGACCGAGATCTCTTCCCCCAGGAGGAGGAGCTCCATGGCAACTTTATGCGGCATGCGCGAGACGATGCCGGGCATCAGGCCGCCGAACACGCCGACCTTGGCCTCCGGGTACATGAACTTGGTGGTGTCGGCCGACACCATCAGGTCACAGGTCATGACCATGCAGATGGCGCCGCCGATCACCCATCCCTGGGTGACGCCGATCACCGGCTTGCTGAGCTTGTGGCTGACATGGGGCACCGCCTTCCACATGGCGGCTGGCGGATCTTTCAGATCGGCGCCGACGCAGAAGGCTGGCCCGTCGGCCTGCAAAATCGCGACCTGGTCAGGCCCGGCCTCGAAGGCCGTGTAGGCGTCCAAAAGCTCGTCGCAAAGCTGCTGATTCAACGCGTTGCGCTTGTCGGCGCGCGTCATGGTGATGGTGGTGATGCCTTCGCTCGACTCGACTTTGACCAGACCCACGGGCTCCTCCGGCATACTCGGGCGTTCTTGATGGGATGCTATCAGCCGCCCATACTTGCCGCATCAGGAGTCACAGTCATGCAGACCCGCAATCCGTTCATCGACGACCT
Source organism: Pseudomonadota bacterium (assembly GCA_023436825.1). Next base: position 3,284 of record JAEZHS010000517.1, read on the forward strand.
TACGAAGATGGCCAATGGCGCCATGGGCGCGTTGACCGGCGTGAAGGACGAGGTCGAGGCCCGTTTCCGCGACCAGATCGCCAAGATCCTGGACAGCATGGACATCCCCCGCCGCGACGAGTTCGAGGCGGTCAAGGCCATGGCCGCCAAGGCGCGCGAGGAGAACGAGGAACTGAAGAAGCAGATCGCCGAGCTGCAGGCCAAGCTCGCCGGCCCCCCCACGCTCGGCGAGACCCAACTCTGATGCGCGTCGGCGTCGAGGTCGGCGGCACCTTCACCGACCTGGTGGCCGTCGAAGGCGGCAGGGTCGTCGTCACCAAGGTTCCGAGCACCCCTCGGAGCCCCGACATCGGCGCCTTCGCGGCGCTCACCGCCTCGGGCATCGATCTGGCGAAGATCGAGGACCTCGGCCATGGCTCGACGGTCGCCACCAACGCCGTGCTCGAACGCAAGGGGGCTGCTGTGGCCTTTGTCGCCACGGCCGGCTTCCGCGATCTGCTGTTCATGCAGCGTCATGACCGGCGCAACATCTACGACCTATTCTATGCCAAGCCCGCGCCGCCGGTGCGCCGCAAGGATTGCTTCGAGGCGCCCGAGCGTCTCGCAGCCGACGGTTCGATCGAGAAGCCGCTCGACGAAGCCATCGTCAAAAGCGAGCTGATTCCCGCCATCAAGGCGGGGGGCTATCGCGCCGTCGCGATCTGCCTGCTCAATGCCTATGCCAATCCGGTGCACGAGAAGCGCCTGGCGGTGCTGATCACCGAGGCGCTGCCCGACGTGCTGGTGACGGCGAGCCACCAGGTGGCGCGCGAGTTCCGCGAATTCGAACGTGCCTCGACGACGCTGCTGTCGGCCTATGTGCAGCCGGTCATCGACGGCTACCTGCATCGCTTCGAAGGCAAGCTTGCGGAGTCCGGCTTCAAGGGCCGTTTCACCGTGATGCAGTCCAACGGCGGGCGCCTGCCGGCAGAGGCGATGCGTGAAAGCGCCATCACCGCGCTCTACTCGGGTCCGGCCGCCGGCGTGGTCGGCGCGACGCGCCAGGCCGCCCGCTCGGGCTTCGACGACCTCATCACCTTCGACATGGGCGGCACCTCGACCGACGTCTGCCTGGTGCAGGACGGAAGGCCCTCGCTCGCCTCGGAAAGCGAGATCGACGGCCTGCCCATCCGCACGCCCGTGCTCGACATCGTGTCGGTCGGCGCGGGCGGCGGCTCGATCGCCTGGGTCGACGACGGCGGCATGCTGCGCGTCGGTCCGCAAAGCGCCGGCGCCGATCCCGGACCGGCCTGCTACGGCAAAGGCGGCACCGATCCCGCCACGACCGATGCGCATATCGTCATCGGCACCATCCGGCCCGGCGCCTTTCTGGGCGGCCGCATGAGCCTCGACGGCGAGGCGGCCAAGCGGGCCTTCGAGCCGCTGGCACAGCGTTTCGGCCTCAGCGTCGAGCAGGCTGCCTCCTCGGCCCTGCAGCTCGCCGACGCCAACATCGTGCGCGCCATCCAGCTCGTCTCGACCGAGCGCGGCCGCGATCCGCGCGACTATGCCCTCGTGCCGTTCGGCGGCGCGGGACCGCTGCATGCCGCGCGCATTGCCGAGGAGCTCGGCATCTCGACCATCGTCGTGCCGCCCAACGCCGGCGTGATCTCGGCCTATGGCCTGGTCGCCTCGGACTACACCAAGTTCGACGCCGTCACGCGCAAGATGAAGCTCGACGATGCCGCCGCGAAGGAAGCCGGCCGCATTTTCAGCGAGATGCGCGCGCGGCTCGCTGCGCAGTTCGCCGACATGAAGCTCCCCGGCGACCTCGTGTATACGCATACGCTCGACATGCGCTTCGTCGGCCAGGCCTTCGAGGTCGGCGTGGAAGTGCCGGCCAATCGCCTCGCCTCGCTCGACGCGGCCTACCTCGCCGAGCTGTTCGCGGACGCTCATCACCGCACCTTCATGCATGGCGCCACGCTCGACCGGCCGGTCGAGATCGTGACCCTGCGCGTGGGCGCGACGCTGCCGATCGGGACGGCGCCGCGGCTCGACCGCGAGACGCTGGCCGCGCGCGGTCCGGAGAAGGCAAAGATCTTCCATGGCGAGGCCTGGATCGACTGCGCCCGCCATACCGCCGAGGCCCTGACCGCGGGCCAGAAAATCGACGGCCCCGCCGTGATCGAAGGCTACACCGCCACGACCTGGGTGCCGCCCGGCTGGGCGGCGACGCTCGATCCGGCGGACAATCTCATCCTGCGGAGATCGTCATGAGCCAGCTGAGCGCCATCGACTATGCCGTGATCAGCCAGGCGCTGATCGCCGCCGCCCGCGAGATGGGCGTGAAGCTGATCCGCTCGGCCTACTCGACGATCCTGCGCGAGGCGCGCGACGGCTCGGCCGGCCTGATGGACCGCGACGGCAACACGGTGGCGCAGGCCGAGCTCATTCCCATGCAGCTCGGCCCGATCGGCGAGACGCTGCGCGCCTGCCTGAAGCGCCATCCCGTCGAGACCCTCGAGGAAGGCGACTTCCTGATCAACAACGACCCGTTCGAGGGCGGCCAGCACATCCCCGACGTGTTCATCTTCACGCCGATCTTCGTCGCCGGCCGCGTCGTGGGCTTCGGCGCCTCGGTGGCGCATCACCTCGATCTCGGCGGCGGCGCGCCCGGCCTCAACATCCACGCCTCCGACGTCTACCAGGAAGGCCTGCGCTTCCCGCCCAGCAAGTACGATTTCAAGCGCGACTGGAACGGCGGTGCTTTCGAACGTCTCGTCACTGCCAATGTGCGCGTGCCCGACCTCACCATCGGTGATTTCAACGCGCAGTTTGCCGCCAACGCGATCGGCGTATTGCGCGTAAAACAGCTCTGCGAGCGCTATGGCGCCGACAAGGTCGAAGCGGCGATGAAGGAGATGCAGGACTACTCCGAGCGTCGCGTGCGCGCCGCCAACGCCCAGGCGCCCAAGGGCACGTTCTACGGCGAGGATGCCGTCGACGACGACGGCCTCAGCGACGACCCGCTGGTGGTGAAGGCCAAGGTCACGATCGCCGACGATTCGGTCGAGATCGACTTCGAGGGCACCTGCCCGCAGGTCAAGCGCAACCTCAACTGCCCCTATTCCTCGACCTTGTCGGCGGCGCTCTCCTGCGTGAAGTCGGTCCTGACCAGCCCGGACATCCCCTACAACGAGGGCATGGCGCGGCCGATCCGTATCAAGGTGCCCTACGGCTCGCTGCTCAACCCGCGGCCGCCGGCGCCGGTGCGCGCGCGCATGATCCCGGCTTATCGCGTGTTCAACGCCGTGATGAAGGCGATGGCCCAGGCCCTGCCCGACAAAGTGATCGCCACCGGCTACGACTGCACGACCGCCTTCTGCCTCAGCCATCTCGGCGACAAGGGTTATAGCGTCTATCTTGAGATCTTCGGCGGCGGCTACGGCGCCTCCAAGGACGCCGACGGCTGCGACGCCGTCGATTCGCCGCTCAGCAACTGCTCCAACGCCCCGGTCGAATCACTCGACATCGACTACGACTTCTTCCGCATCGTCGGCTACGAGCTGGCGCCCGATTCCTTCGGCCTCGGCGCCCGTCGTGGCGGCGCCGGCTTCTTCCGCCGCTGCGAGATCCTGAAGGACGACGTCCAGCTCGCCATCTACTCCGACCGCTTCCGGCTCGCTCCCGAAGGCCTGCAGGGCGGCGAGCCCGGCCAGCGCGGCTACTGCCGCGTGCAGCGCGCCAACGGCACGGTCGAGGACCTGCGCAGCAAGGCCGCCGTCGACCTCGGCAAGGGTGACATCGTCGAGATGTTCGTGGGCGGCGGCGGCGGCTTCGGCCGCATCTCCGAGCGGCCGGACTCGCTGATCGAGCGCGACTTGGCCGACGGGCTGCTGACGCGCGATCCTCGGGCGGCTCGAAAGCTCGCGGCGGAGTAAGCGAGCCGACAACCCGGGTCAGTTTACGGCCGAGGCCGGACCTCGTAGGACGCCATATGGCCGGCAGCAGGCGGTGCATGCGTTGCTATCAACGATGCGTGAAATTTCCCATTCTGGCGGTCTCACGTAAGATCATTTCATTTCCGCTATTAGCGCTATTTCCGCTACTGGTTTTTCGGTCCAGCCATTGCTCGGATGGCCGTCCCGTTCGGATGCAGGCGGCCGGACGGGACGCGCGGAGTCCGCAGCGCCGTTTTGGTCTCGGATCAACGATGCATAGAGCGGGAACGCCGGGGAGCAGCGCAACACGCCGATGATATGACTTTAGTTCCTAACTGTCAATACTGTGGTCAGTGACAGCCAATTTCGTTTTCGCGAATTTTTGCGTACCGTGGGGGGCTACGTGTGGCGGCTCGAACTGGCGACCACGCCATTGCTTGTGTCGCTCCGCCCGGGTGCACGCAATGCTGTCACAGCGCCCCGACCGACCGCAGATAGAGGTCGCTCGCCTCCTTCGTCACCGGACCGGGCTTGCCATCGGCGATCAGTCGGCCGTCGATCTTCGTCACCGCCGTGACTCCACCCAGGGTGCCGGTCACGAACGCCTCATCCGCCGAATAGACCTGCGCCAGGGTGAAGTCGCATTCGCACGCGACGTTGCCGGCCTTGCGCCAGGCGTCGATCACGTTCTGCTGGGTGATGCCCTTGAAGCTGTAGAGGCTGGTCGAGGTCCAGAGCTCGCGGCCGCGCACGATGAAGAAGTTGGTCGAATTGCAGGAGGCCACGAAGCCGCGCGGATCGAGCATCAGGGCTTCGTCGGCACCGGCGTTGATGGCCTGGATCAGGGCCTGGATCAGGTTCAGGCGCGAATGCGAGTTCAGGCGCAGGTCGAACTGGTCGGGCCCGGTGGTGCGGAAGGTCGAGGTGAAGAGCGCGTAGCCCTTGGCCTTGGCCTCGGGCAGCGGCGTCTTGTACTCGGCCACGATCACGACGGTGGCGGGACCGATCACGAAGCGCGGATCCTGGTTCGGCGTCTTCTTCACGCCGCGCGTCACCATCAGGCGGACGTGGGCGCCGTCGGTCATGCCGTTCTTGTCGAGCGTGTCCTGCACCGCCTTGACCACGCCCTCGCGCGTGAGCCCGATGTCGAGCTGGATCGAGCGCGCGCCCTCGAACAGCCGATCGAGATGGGCTTTTAGGCTGATCAGCCTGCCCTTCACCAGCCGCAGCCCTTCCCACACCCCGTCGCCCAGCACGAAACCCGAATCGAACACGGAAACCCGTGCCTCGTTGCGCGGCACGAACTGCCCGTTCACATAGACCAGAACGTTGTCGTTGCGCGCGTCGGCCTTGTAGGCCTGCGCGCTCGCCTGCTCCGTCGTCATGCTGCTACTCCTAGAGACTGAATTCCTTGTGGCGGGCCAGGAAGGCCTGCGTGCGCTCGCGCCGCGGATGCTTCAGCACCTCGTCGGGCGAGCCCTGCTCGTGGATCGTGCCGTCGGCCAGGAAGATCACGCGCGTCGCCACGTGGTAGGCGAAGCCGAGCTCGTGGGTGACCAGCAGCATGGTACTGCCCTCCTCGGCCAGCGACCGGATGACGCCCAGCACCTCGCCGACCAGTTCGGGATCGAGCGCCGAGGTCGGCTCGTCGAACAGCAGCAGCTCGGGATCCATGGCGAGCGCGCGGGCGATGGCGACACGCTGCTTCTGGCCGCCCGAAAGGTGTGCCGGATAGTGCGCGGCCTTGTCGGCCAGGCCGACCCGCGCCAGCTCCCGTTCGGCACGCCTCTGGGCATCGGGCTTGCTCATGCGGCGCACCGTGCGCAGGCCCTCCATGACGTTGCCCAGCGCCGTCATATGCGGGAAGAGGTTGAACTGCTGGAACACCATGCCGATGCGCTGGCGCACCAACGTCAGCTCGGCCTCGCGGCGGCCGACGACCTTGCCATCGAGCGTGATCGTGCCGGCGTCCGGCATCTCCATGAAGTTGAGACAGCGCAGCAGCGTCGACTTGCCCGAGCCCGACGCGCCCAGCACGGCGATGCGCTCGCCCTTCTCCACGTCGAGGTCGATGCCCCTGATGACGTCGTTGCCGCCGAAGCGCTTGGTGAGCCCACTGACCTGGAGGATGGTCATTCGTCCCTCGCCAATCGCCGCTCCAGCACGTAGGTGAGCTGCACCAGCGGCCACAGGAAGACGAAGAAGATCACGGCGACGGCCGTGTAGGCCTCAATGGGATTGAAGTTCAGCGAGGCGATCAGCTTGGCCTGCTGCAGCAGCTCGACATAGGCGATGGCCGAGGCCAGCGTCGACATCTTGAAGATTTCGATGGCGCGGTTGGTCAGTGCCGGCGTCATGCGCTTCAGCGCCTGCGGCAGGATGATGCGCCGCATGGCCTGCAGGAAGGTCATGCCGAGCGCCCGCGCGCCGTCCCACTGGCCGCGGTCGATCGACTGGATGCCGGCGCGATAGATCTCCGCCGAGAAGGCCGCCGAGTTGAGCGAGATGCCGAGCGAGGCTGCCGCCAGCGGGCTGATCGAGAAGGGCATCAGGATCGGCAGCGCGAAATAGAACCAGATGATCTGCACCAGCACCGGCGTGTTGCGGAAGAACTCGACGAACGCGGTCGCCGGCCAATAGAAGGCGCGCCGCTGCGAATAGCGGCCCAGCCCGACCACCAGGCCGAGGCTGAGTCCCGCGACCAGGCAGATCGCGAAGATGCGCAGCGTGCCCAGCGCACCCACGGCAAACACGTCGGCATTGTCGAGGACCGAGGCGAAATCCCACTGGTGCATGTCAGTGCACCGTCGATTCGCCGCTGACGGCGAGCCGCCGCTCGAGCCGGCGCGCAAGGAGACTGAAGGCGGTGATGACGACAAAATAGATCAGCGCCGCGACGGTGAAGGTCTCGAGCGGCCTGAACGTCTTCTGGGCGATCTCGTTGGCGGCGAACAGCAGGTCGGCGTAGGCGATGGTGGCGACCAGGGTCGTTGTCTTCATGAGCTCGATGGCGCGCTCCATGAAGGCCGGGATCATGCGCTTGACCGCCTGCGGCAGGACGATGCGGCGGAGCGCCTGGTTATGCGTCATGCCGATGGCCCGAGCGCCGTCCCACTGGCCGCGCTCGATCGAGACGATGCCGGCGCGGAACACCTCGGCGAAGAAGGCGGCCGACTGGATCGAGAAGGTGACGATCGCCGCCATCAACGGCGTCATCTCGATGCCGGCGATCAACGGAAGGGCGAAGAAGAACCAGAAGAGCTGCACCAAGGGCGGCGTGGTGCGGAACACTTCTATGACGAAGCCGGCCGGCCACGACGCCAGCCGATGCCGCGACAGCCGCATCAGCGCGAACCCCAACCCGAGCACCAGGCCACAGGCGAGCGAGGCGCCGGTGACCTTGAGCGTATTTGAAAGGCCCTGCGCCAACAGGTCGCTGTTGGCGAAGACCGGAGTGAAGTCCCACTGGTAGGCCACGGCGGCCTACTTGATCATCTCCTTGATGACCGGCGGCGCGAGCGAAGGCTCGAGGCCGAAGTCGGCGAGCGCGGCCTCGTACCACTTCTGCGTCTGGCCGCTCTTGTAGAAGGCCGCGAGCTGCTTATCGACCCAGGCCACGAACTCCGGATCGTTCTTGCGGATGGCCGCGCTGGAGGCCTGCGACTGCGCCGGCGTCGGCACCACGATCTTGCCCTTGCCGAGACGCTGGCGGGCGGCCAGCAGCGGCGGATGGAACAGGCACACGGCGTCGACACGGCCCGACTGGAACGCCGCAATGGCCGCGGCATTGTCGGGGAAGCGCTGCAGGTCGGCCTTGGCCGCATGCTCGCTGACGAAGCGGTCCATCGACGAGGCCTGCGGCACGGCGATGCGCACGCCGGGCTTGTTGAGGTCTTCCCAGGTCTTCGCCGGCAGATCATCGCGCGCCAGCACGGCCAGTGAATAATAAAGCAGCGGCGATTCCGGGAAGTCGACGGCCTGCTTACGCTCCGGCGTAGCGTCGAGCATGAACATGATGTCGATCTTGTCGGACTGCAGCGCTGCGATGGCGTTGCCCCAGCTCACCTCGACGGTCTCGAGCTTGACGCCCAGCGCATCGGCCATCGCCTTGCCCATGGAGATGCCGAGACCCGACGACCATTGGCCGGTCTTGGGATGCTTGGAGAACCAGGGCGGCGCCTGGGTGACGCCGACGCGGAAGGTGCCGCGCTTCTTGGCTTCCTCGATGGTACCGGCGTGCGCGGGCAGCACCGGCAAGGCTGCTGCAGCGAGTCCCCAGGCGGTCCCGGCCAGGACCTTGCGGCGCTTGATCGTCATGTCGTGTTTCCCTTCCTCGATTCCCCCGAAACGAACTTCTCCGTGACCACGGCGCCGCGGCGCATGTGGTCGGCGATCTCCAGACGCAGCGCGTCGAGATCGTCGCCCAAGGCCGCCTTGATGTAGCTGTCGTGACTGTCCCGCCTTGGGCCGCGCATGCCGTGCGCCCGGTGATGGGCCGCCCAATAGAGTTGCAGGCGACCGCGCAGCCCCTGCCAGGCACGCTGCAGCAGCTTGTGGCCGCTCGCCTCGAAGACCAGACCGTGCAGCTCGAGCTCGGTCGAGATGCTGGTGCGGTCGTCGCCAGCATCGATGCTGGCCAGCAGCGCCTCGTTGCGCCGATGGAGCTCGCGGCTGAAACGATCGTCGCGGCGCTCCCACACCTGCTCGAAGGCGAAGATCTCCAGCGCCGTGCGCAGCGAATAGATCTCGCGCACGTCCTCGACCGAAAGGGCAGCGACGTGCGTGCCGGTGTAGGGCACCGTCACCAGCAGCCCTTCCTCGATGAGCTGACGCATCGCTTCGCGCAGCGGCCCGCGGCTGACGTTGAAGCGCGTCGACAGCGCCGTTTCGGTCAACGGCGCCCCCGGCGCGATGTCGCTGGCCAGGATCGCGGCGCGCAAGCGCTCGGCGATATGGGCGCGCAACGTCGCCTTGGGCACGGGCCCCAAGCCCAGGTCCGGCGCAGAAAAGTCGGAAAGAGCCAAATAACCCTCGAAATCTGGCCAATCGTCGATTGTTGACAATCTGCCATGGAGCAAGACACCCGGCAAGACGGCCCTTCCGTCATCCCGACCGAAGCGCCTAGCGCGAAGCGGAGTAACGGCCCCGGATCAGGCCGCGTCGAGGCTGGGATCTCGATACGGACGCCAGTCGCGACGCGTCGGATCGCGGTAGTAGAGGGTCGTCGCAATTGGACGATCGCTGGTGCCGGCATCCTCAATGATGCGACGAAGCTGCTGGGGTCCTGTGGGGGGTTGCATGTCGCAAAACGCCAGAACGTTCTTGTTTGGAAGGGCAGCAAGGAAACCGTTTGGTGCGAAGCGCGCGAGCGCTTTGTCCCAGAGATCATCGACCAGGATGAGGCTCGCTTCGAAATTGCCATCGAAGAGAACGGCGAATGCATCATCCCAGGCGTGAACCAGAGCGTTCCTGTCGTTCAGCATCGTCGCCAGGTTGGCGACCGCGTTCCGATGAAGCTCCACCTGGGTCATACCTGCCGCCCACAGGTTTCGACGCTGGATGTACTGGAAGCATTCTCCTTGATCAATGACATATCCGACGCTCAGCCCATTGCCGAGGTCGGTGAGAACTGGCGCATCCGCCTTTGGCAATATCACGACCGGAAGGTCTTTCCGGCCGGGTGATATCAAATACGCGATCGCCCGGCCGCACAGCTCTGGATCATCCACGCATCCCCTCCATCTGCGGTTCTCGACAGATGGACGTATGGAGGTGACGTGGCGTTACATGACTTTTCGCCAAAGCGAGTACCGCTTCAGTACGTCTTGTATCCCAGGAACTTGCCCGACATTCCGATCTTCACGCGGTCGCCCTTCTGGTCGGGCTGGCGCTCCATGGTCATGTCGAAGTCGATGGCCGACATGATGCCGTCGCCGAACTCCTCGTGGATCAACTCCTTGAAGGTGCTGCCATAGACCATCACCAGCTCGTAGAAGCGGTAGACGGTCGGGTCGGTCGGCGGCATGGCCGGGATGGAGCCGCGGTAGGGCACCTCGTTCAGCATCTTCGCCTCGCTCTCGGACAGGCCGCACAGCGCCGCCGCCTTGTCCGCCAGCGGCGTGGTCAGCTTCATCTGGCCGAGCAGGGCGGCGGTGATCAGGATCGGCGAGTAACCGCCGATCGCCTCCGCGATCTGCGCCCAGCTCAGGCCCTTCTCGCGCTTGATGTCCAGGATCTTCTCGGTCAGGTCTTCGCGCTTCATGGGATGTCTCCTCGGGGATCAGTGCTTGTG
>JAEZHS010000292.1 GCA_023436825.1 Pseudomonadota bacterium
ACCACGCCGAGCAGGGCCGCGTCGTCGAGATCGCCTACGAGGGCGACCGCTCGCTCTACCGCGTGGCGCTCCCCGACGGCAGCGTGCTCCTCGTCTCCACGGCCAATGTCGCCCGCCATCCGCGCGAACCCTGGCCGCGCGGACAGGAGGTGTGGCTGGGCTGGGCGGCGGATGCAGGGCAGAGGCTGGAAGAATGATGGCGCTCATGAGCGCGCGAGACCCGCGCGGTCCGGAAGACATGAGGCCGAACTGATGCGTCTCGTCATCGCCCTTCCCTACCTCTGGCTCGCCATCTTCTTCCTGCTGCCGTTCGCGCTGGTGCTGGCGATCGCCTTCGGCGTCAACAATCCCGATGCCGTGCCGCCGGTCGATCTCGGCGTGTCGCTGAAGAACTTCACCCTGCTCTTCACCGACGATCTCTACCTCGCAGCCTGGCTCGGGTCGCTGCGCATCGCCGCGACCTCGACCGTGCTCTGCCTGCTGCTGGGCTATCCCATGGCTTACGCCATCGCCCGCGCCCGACCGGGCCTGCGACCACTGCTGCTGATGGCCGTGATCCTGCCGTTCTGGACGTCATTCCTGATCCGCATCTATGCGTGGATGGGCCTGCTGGCCAGCAACGGCATCCTCAACCAGTTCCTGCGCGCCACCGGCCTGGTCGACAACCCCGGCACCATCCTGGGCACCGAATGGGCGGTCCATCTCGGCATCGTCTACGGCTACCTGCCCTTCATGGTGCTCCCGGTCTACGCCGCGCTGGAGAAGCTCGACATCAGCCTGCTCGAAGCCGCGGCCGATCTCGGCGCCAGCCCGTTCGTCGCCTTCCTCACCGTCACCCTGCCGCAGTCGTTGCCCGGCATCCTCGCCGGCTGCCTGCTGGTCTTCATCCCGGCCGTCGGCGAATTCGTCGTCCCCGACCTTCTGGGCGGCACCGGCACGCTGATGATCGGCAAGGTGCTGTGGGACGAGTTCTTCCTCAACTCGGACTGGCCGCTCGCCTCGGCAGTGGCGATTTGTCTCCTGGTATTGCTGGTGGGACCGATCGCGCTCTTCCAGCGCCAGCAAGCCAGGAATCTGGAGCGGCAGTGATGGTAGGCCGCGCCCGCTTCGCCTTCACGGTGCTGGCCTTCGGCTACGCCTTCCTCTACCTGCCCATCGCGCTGGTGATCGTCTATTCGTTCAACGAATCGCGGCTGGTGACCGTATGGGCGGGCTTTTCGACCAAATGGTGGAGCGCCCTGTTCGCCAACGAGGCGATGCTGAGCGCCGCCTGGCTGTCGCTGCGCATCGCCCTGGTGAGTGCCACGGTCGCGGCCGTCATCGGCCTGGCCGCAGGCTACGCGCTCGCCCGCGTGCCGCGCTTCTTCGGCCGCACCCTGTTCGGCAGCCTGGTGATCGCGCCCATGGTCATGCCCGAGGTGGTGATGGGCATCTCCATGCTGCTGCTGTTCGTCGGCTCCGACCAACTCATGGGCTGGCCGGTGCGCGGCTTCCTGACCATCGCCATCGCCCACATCACCTTCTCGATCGCCTTCGTGGCTGTCGTCGTGCAGGCGCGCCTCGCCGACTTCGACCGATCGCTCGAGGAGGCGGCGATGGATCTCGGCGCCACGCCGTGGACCACCTTCCGCACCATCACCCTGCCGCTGATCGCGCCGGCGGTCGGCTCGGGCTGGCTGCTCGCTTTCACGCTCTCGCTCGACGACCTGATCCTGACGCAGTTCGTCGCCGGGGCGCAGTCGGAGACGCTGCCGATGCGCGTCTATTCCAGCGTGCGGCTGGGCGTCGATCCGCAGATCAACGCGCTCGCCACCATCATCGTGGCCGTCGCAGCCTGTGCGCTGATTTTTTCCGGATGGCTGACGCGACGGAAAGCTTGAGCTAAGATTTGCGCCAAGGACAGAACAATTTTCCATTGGGGGAACCGGGATGGCATCGCGACGTTACGTTCTGAAGGGGGTCGGGATGGCGACGATCGGGGCAACTCTACCGCCGCTAGACGATGCGCTGGCGCAGAACACGCCGGCCGCCGCGCCAGCCGCCAAGGCTCCCAAGCTTCTTGAGATGGACGGCAAGGCCAAGCTCGCCGTGCTGGGCGATCGGCCGCTGGTCGCCGAGACGCAGGCGGCGCTGATGGACGACGACGTCACGCCGACCGACAAGCTCTTCGTGCGCAACAACGGCCAGGTGCCCGAGGCGACGCGCGATCCCAAGGCATGGAAGATCAAGATCGATGGCGAGGTCAACACGCCGCTCGAGATCACGCTGGGCGATTTGATGAGCCGCTTCCCCAACGTCACCTATCAGCTCGTGCTGGAGTGCGGCGGCAACGGCCGCTCCTTCTTCGAGCCCGAGGCGCGCGGCAACCAGTGGACCAACGGCGGGGCGGGCTGCCCGCAATGGACCGGCGTACGCCTGGCCGACGTGCTGAAGGCTGCCGGCCTGAAGCCGAGCGCAGTCTTCACCGGTCACTACGGGGCCGATCCGACGCTGGCCGGCGAGACCGACAAACCCACCATCTCGCGCGGCATGCCGATCAAGAAGGCGATGGACGAGCATACGCTGATCGCCTTCAAGCTGAACGGCCAGGATCTGCCGCTGATCCACGGCGCGCCGGTGCGCCTGATCGTGCCGGGTTGGGCGGGCTCGCTCTCGACCAAATGGCTGACCCGCATCTGGGTGCGCGACAAGGAGCATGACGGCCCGGGCATGGGCGGCTTCTCCTACCGCACGCCGAAGAAGCCGATCGTGCCCGGCAGCAAGGGCGACGACAAGGACATGGCGATCCTGGAATCGATGCCCGTACGCTCGGTCATTACCTTTCCGGCCGACGGGACGCGGCTCGCCGCCGGCACCAGGAAGCTCGATCTGCGTGGCCACGCCTGGGCAGGTGACTGGGACATCAAGGCCGTCGACATCTCGATCGACGCCGGCAAGACCTGGAAGAGCGCCAAGGTGAATCCGCCGGCCAACAAGTTCGCCTGGCAACGCTTCACCGCGTCGATCGACCTGCCCAGCTCGGGCTACTACGAGGTCTGGACGCGCGCGACCGACAGCAACGGCGTCACCCAGCCCTTCCAGGCGACCAACTGGAACCCGCAGGGTTATGGCGCCAACCCGATCAGCCGCATCCGCGTCCTCGTCGAATCTTGAGAGAAATCACCATCACCCACGTCGTCGTCATCACCCTGACGGCGACGTTCGTGCTGCTTGGCCTCGATCGCGCGGGCGAGTTGCGCCCGAACCGGCCGGCCTATGCGCCGCCGGCCAAGCCCGCGGCCGTGGCGGCGCCCGAGCACGATCCCGACAAGGGCAAACCGCCGCCGCACAACGACAAACCCGAGGACCTGCCCGACGGCAAGGGCCGCGACACCACCTTCTATACCTGCACGGCCTGCCACGGCGTGGCCCTGATCAAGGCGCAGGGCCTGACGCGCGAGCTGTGGGATTCGACCTTCGACCTGATGCTGCAGCGCCATCGCATGCCACCGGTCTCGGCGGCCGAACGGGCCGAGATTCTCGACTACCTTGCCGCGAGCTTCCCGCCGCGCCGTCGGGGGGGCGGCGACGACAATCCGTTCAAATAGCCTTCGCCCACCTCTCGGCCCAGACATGCAGCGGCAGGAACAGCCGCAGCAGCTCCTCGCCCAGCGCCGTCAGCCGGTAGCCTGACTCCTCGTCGAGGCGCACCAGCTTCGCCTCCCTGAGCTCGGCCAGCCGCGTGTTGATTATCGTCGGGCTGGCGCCGATCGCATGCTGCAGCTCGCGAAAGCGCCTGGGTTCCTCGCGCAGCTCCCAGACGATGCGCAAGGTCCAGCGCCGCCCGAGGAGATCGAGCAGCACCATGATCGGCCGACCCGTGCGCGAGCCGCGGACGCGCTTCACCATACTATTACACTCCGTTACTACAATTTCTGTAGCATGCCTGCTACAGGAAGTGTAGCACCGAAGCCTCCTTTTGATCGCCGTAGCAGATGGAATTTTCCCACATGCCCCGCATCGTCCCCGCCGAACCGCCCTATGAACCGGAGATCGCGGCTGCGTTCGAACGCATCATGCCGCCCGGAGTGCCGCCGCTCGTGCTGTTCCGCACCCTCGCCAGAAACCCTCGCATCTTTGCCCGGACATTCGCCGGTGGCCTGCTCGACAAGGGATCGCTCAGCCTGCGCCAGCGCGAGATCGTGATCGACCGCACGACGGCGCGACTGGGCTGCGAATATGAGTGGGGCGTGCATCTTGCCTTCTTCGGCGAGCGTGTCGGGCTGACGGCCGAGCAGACGGCCGCCACGGTCGCGGCTGCAGCCGATGCAGCGTGCTGGTCAGGCGACGAACAGGCACTGATCGCCCTGGTCGATGACCTCGTCGATCGCCGCAATATCGCTGCCGCGACCTGGCATGACCTCAGGGCATGTTTCGACGACATGCAGATCCTCGAAGCGGTCGCGCTGACAGGGTACTATCACACGATCAGCTTCTTCTGCCTCGCGCTGGAGCTGCCCCTTGAACCCTATGCGGCCCGCTTCCCTGCCTGACAACGGGGCACCTGCGTCGAGATCGGAAAAAGAAACATGAGCATTCACCATCGACGCACGCTGCATGCCGGCGTCTCTGCAGTCCTGCTCGCGGCAATGGCCGCCTGGCCAGCCTTGGCGCAGTCGCCCGGCCAGCAACAGTTTCGCGATCCCAAGACCGGCCAGATCTGGACGCCGGAGAATGTCGGTGGCGGCAGCGGTCCCAATACGCCGGCCGACCGCGCCTTTGATCCGCGCGGACAGGCAGCCACCGCTTCCGGCACGGTTGCGCAGGCGCCCAGCATCCGCGTCCTGGGCTCGGTGCCGATCACGGCAGGCCCGACCATGCCCATTGCCATCATCGACGACGACAGTCTCTCCGTGATCCCGGCGCAGCGCTGGCAAGTCACGCTCTACCTGAACAACAACAGCGCCGGCGTCATCGATCCTGTTGTCGACTGCCAGTTCACCAATGGCGGCAATCCGGTCGAGAATGTGCGCGCCAGCCTGCCGCCGGTGACAGGCGGCCAGCGCGTCGGCTTCGTCATCTACGGTCCAGCGAGCAACATCTTCGTCGATCGTGCGGAGTGCCGGCTTGCTTCCTGGTCGTGACGCACGGCCCCGACGCGCCCTACAGCGCCGCAACGATCTCGCTGATCTTGCCGACAATGCGTTGCCAGCCGGAGCTCATGGCGCCGTAGGCGAAGTCGTTGCCTGGTGAGCGGAAGCCGGCATGGACCATGCGCAGCCGTGTGCCTTCGCCCTCCGGCTGCAGCGTCCATGTCACGAGGCTGTCGAGTCGCGAACCGTAGGTATCCTCGCCGTCCTCGGCGTCGGCGCCGCCCTTCCAGGAATAGACCAGCCGGCGGAACGGCACGACCTCCAGCACCTCGCACTGCACGATGCCGTCCCACGCGCCGATCGGCCGAGTCGTGAAGGTGAAGTGCCTGCCGACGACCGGCTCGAAATCGTTGGGCATCAACCAGCGTCCGATCAGCTCAGCCGTCGTCAGCGCCTGCCACACCCGCTCCGGTGGATGGGGCAGCACGTCCTCGACGATGATGTCGCGGACAACCGACCTAGCGCCTCTGCCCTGGTCTGGCTTTCGGGCGAGGTTCGTCATCATCCATCTCCTTCAACACGGTCCTGAGGTTGGCGAAACGCTCGCGCCAGAAGGCGCCGTAGTAGCCGAGCCAGTCGGCCAGGGGCGCCAATCCGCGCGGCTCGCAGCGATAGTGGATGAGCCGACCATCGCGCCGCTCGCCCAGCAGGCCGGCCTCCTTCAGCGCGCGCACGTGCTGGGATATCGCCGGCTGCGAGACGGCGTTGCGCTCTGTCAACGCGCCCACCGTGAGCTCGCCCGCCTCGGCGATCTGCTCGAACACGGCGCGCCGCGTCGGATCGGCCAGCACGCGCATGACCACGGCTATGTCGGTGGCGGGCGTCATGACAGACACATAAGCAAATACTTATATGTCGTCAAGCTGATTGCGAGCCCTGCGCCGGAGGGCTGCCACGCCCTACTCGGCTGCGGTGCCGCAACGCCTCGTCGGCGAGACATAGGGCGGAAGCATGGCGAACCAGACCTGCAGCTCGACGTCGTCGAGCGGCACCCACTCGTGGCCTTCGCGCTGGGCTTTGTCCCAGGCCATCACAACGGCCCCGGTGCTACTGCGATCGACGTACAGGCCGCTCTCCGCATGCCTCGAACGTCGCTGTGATCTCGCCGCGGACGGATGCAATACAAGCGTCATAGGCACACCTCAGCACTCGAACAGTCATCGAAGACTAGGCCCCGCCTCCCAGGTGTACTGTGATTTTGATCACGTCCACTTTTGGTTTACGCGCCACACCCAGAACACAATCTGTTCTGCCAGGAACCGCTCTAGCGCCTGACGCAGCGATCGATTCCGAGCACGAGGAGGCCGAAGACGAGGCCCCAGAAAGCCGAGCCCACGCCCATCAGCGTGACGCCCGAGGCGGTGACCGCGAGCGTGCCGGCGGCGGCGAAGCGATCCTGATCGGCCGAGAGCGCTGCGCTCATGGCGCCGGCCATCGAGCCCAGCAACGCGGTGCCGGCCACGGTGGCCAGCAGTGCAGGCGGCAGCGCGCCGAACACGCCGACCAGCGAGGCGCCGAACAGCGCGATCAGGCCCCACCATACAGCGTAGAAGATGCCGGCCTTCCAACGCTCGGCCGGATCGGGATGCGCCTCGGGGCCTGTGCAGAGTGCGGCGGAGATCGCCGCAAGATTGGACGTGTGGGCGCCGAGGAACGCAGTTCCCAGCGAGGCCGCGCCGGTGACCGTGAGCGCGGCCTGAGTCGGCGGTTCGTAGCCGGAGGCGCGCAACACGGCGAAGCCCGGCAGGTTCTGCGACGCCATGGTGACGAGATAGAGCGGCACGCCGAGTCCGATCAGCGTCGCCACATCCCACGCCGGCATGATCAGCTCGGGCCGCGACAGGCCGAGCGCCGGTATCGGCTTCACCAGGCCGAGGCCGACCGCGATCAACGCGCCCGCTGCCAGCACGATCAGCGAGGCAAGCGTCGGCACCAGGATGCGCGTCACCAGGAACAGCGCGATGAGCGGCAGCACCAGAAGCGGCGCCCCCGGCACCTGCTCGATCATGGCGATGACGATGCGCAGCAGGATGCCGGCAAGCATCGCCGCCGCAATGCTGGCCGGTATCCTCTCGATCAGGCGGGCCAATGGCCGGACGGCCGCCGTCAGGAGGATCAGCACCGCCGCCAGGACGAAAGCGCCGACGGCCGCGCCGATGCCCGGTACGCCGGAGGTCGAGGCGATCAGCGCCGCGCCCGGTGTCGACCAGGCGGTGATGATGGGCATGCGATAGCTTACGCTGAGCCAGAGCGCGGAGAGCGCCGTGGCGATGGCGAGCCCCGAAACCCACGAGCTCGCCTGCGCCGGCGTGGCGCCGACGGCGGCGGCTGCCGCAAGCACGACGGGCAAGGTCCCGCCGAACCCCGCCACCGGCGCGAGGAGCGGGGCGGGGGCGGTCGAGACCAGGCCGGATTTCACGGAGAGTTCGCTCTCTCGACCATCGCCTGCAAAAGGATCTGGGCGCCGGCGCCGATGTCGGCCTTGCTGGCGTCCTCGATCTCGTTGTGGCTGATGCCGTCCTTGCACGGCACGAAGATCATGGCCGTCGGCGCCACGCGGCTGACGTAGCAGGCGTCGTGGCCCGCGCCGCTCACGATATCCATGTGATCATAACCCGCCTGCTCCGCCCCGCGGCGCACCGAATCCACGAGCTCCTTGGCGAAGGGCGACGGCGGGAAGTACCAGATCTGCTCGATCTTCACCTCCAGGCGATGGCGTTTGGCGATGTCGGCCGCCGCCGCGCGCATCTCCGCGTCCATCCTGGTCAGCTCGTCCTTGTCGGGATGGCGGAAATCGACCGTCATGAACACGCGGCCGGGAATTGTGTTGCGCGACTGCGGCTGGCTTTCGATCACGCCGATGGTCGACCGGCCGTCTGGCCGGTTGCCGATACGCCGGCACTCGACGATCAACTCGGCGGCCCCGACCAGCGCATCGCGGCGGCCTTCCATGGGGGTGGTGCCGGCATGGCTCTCCATGCCGATCCACGAGATCTCGTACCAGCGCTGTCCCTGGGCGCCGGTGACGACGCCGATGGTCTTGTTCTGCCGTTCGAGGATCGGCCCCTGCTCGATATGCGCTTCGAAGAAGGCGCCGACCTTGCGGCCGCCGACCGGTTCCTTGCCGTCATAGCCGATCGCCTTCAGCGCCTCGCCGAAGGTCACGCCGTCGCGATCCTTGATGCCGAGTGCATGGTCGAGCGTGAAGGCGCCGCCGAACACGCCCGACGCCACCATGGCCGGTGCAAAGCGGCAGCCCTCCTCGTTGGTCCACACTGCCACTTCGATCGGCGCCTCGGTGACGTAGCTCGAATCGTGCAGCACGCGCAGCACTTCCAGCCCGGCCATCACGCCATAGGCGCCGTCGAACTTGCCGCCGGTCGGCTGGGTGTCGAGATGGGAGCCGGTCATCACCGGCGGCTTGGCCGGATCGCGGCCCTCGCGGCGGGCGAAGATGTTGCCGAGCTGGTCGACCTTGATGGTGCAGCCCGCTTCCTTGGCCCAGCGCACGAAGAGATCACGGCCCTGCCGGTCGAGGTCGGTCAGCGCAATACGGCACACGCCACCCTTCTCCGTGCCGCCGATCTCGGCCAGTTCCATCAGGCTCGACCACAGCCGGTCGGAGTCGATCTTCAGGTTGGGGCGGTCGGCGGGCTTCATTGCAACTCCGTTGTCAGATAACCATTATCGGACTAAATTCAGACCATCGTCGCAAGGACACTTGCATGCCCCGCGCCAGCCGAATCAAGCCGATCAGCTACTTCAAAGCAAATGCCGCCGAAATCATCGAGGAACTCGGTGAGGTCGGCGAGCCCATGATCATAACGCAGAATGGTGAGGCCAAGGCGGTCGTCCAGGACATCGTCTCCTACGAGAAAAAAGAGGAGACTCTTGCGCTGCTCAAGATTCTGGCCCTTGCCAACCGGAACATCGAGCAAGGCCGCTATCGACCCGCAAAGGACGTCTTCTCGGACCTGCGTAAGCGGCTCAACGCCCGCAAGGCCGACAAGTGACAAAATACACCGTCGTCATTGACGCTGGTGCAGAACGCGACTTGGAGGAGATCGTCGACTATATCGCAGAGCATGATTCGATCGACAGGGCGACCGATATCGGAGCCAGGATCGAGAACAGCACCGCTGGTCTCGCGACATTTCCCAATCGCGGCGCCCATCCGAAGGAACTCGTCGAATACGGCAATCGCGACTTTCGCGAGATCTATTTCAAGCCCTATCGCATTCTTTGCCGAGTTGTGCGGAGCGAGGTCATCGTCGTGCTGATCGCCGATGGCCGGCGCGACATGCATTCCTTGCTGGACCGACGCCTGCTCGAATCATAGAGCAGCATGCCTTTCAGGCCCGGAGCGCGGGTCTCGCATTGTCCTGGACCGCCGGCTCCGGATGGGGGGGCGGAACCGGAGAGGCCACTGCCGAGCAACGCGCTATGCGGGCGCAACTGCCCAGCTTCCACCCGAACGCCTAGGCCAAGGCTGGCCGGACAGCCCTTGTGAGGCTATGGGTCGATGCTTCGCCACCTGGGACACCATTCCGAAAGATGCTTCCGCTCTCCGACACCCTCGTCCTCGACCTCACGCAAGTCATCGCCGGTCCGACCGCCGGCCAGATCCTGGGCGACATGGGCGCCGATGTGATCAAGGTCGAGCCGCTGCATGGCGAACACTTCCGGCCGCACTTCGGCGGCGCCTGGGTGCCGTCGATGAATCGCAACAAGCGCGGGCTGGCCCTCGATCTGCGCACCGAGGGTGGACGCGAGGTGTTGATGCGACTCGCGCGCAAGGCCGACGTCTTCATGGAGGCCTTCACACCGGGCGTCATCGACAAGCTCGGCTTCGGCTGGGACAAGCTCTCGAAGGAGAATCGGCGCCTCATCTATGCGTCGGTGTCGGGCTACGGCCAGACCGGCCCCTACGCCAGTCGCGCCGGCTACGATCCGTGCATCCAGGCCGAGATCGGCCTGATGGACGCCACAGGCCCCGACGGCGGCGAGATGTGCCGCGTCGGCACCGCGGCGATCGACTACTCGACCGGCTCGTTCTGCGCCGCCGGCATCGCCTTCGCCCTGCTGGCGCGCCACAAGACCGGCCGCGGCCAGCGCCTCGACCTGTCGTTGTTCGATGTCGGCATGCACCTGATGAGCCACTGGATCACCAACCACGGGCTCACCGGCGAGGACCCGATCCGCATGGGCACCTCGAATTCGATCATCTGCCCCTTGCGCGTGTTTCCAACCAAGACCCAGCCGATCTTCATCGCCGGCACCAACGACGCCTTCTGGAAGATCCTCTGCACCGCGCTCGGCAAGCACGACTGGCTGGCCGACAAGCGCTTCGCCACCAATGCCGACCGCGTCGCCAATCGCGCCATCCTCGAGCCGATGATCGAGGCGCATTTCCTGCAACACACCTGCGACGAACTTCTGGACAAGCTGATCCCCGCCGGCATGGCCTGCTCGGCCGCCTACCGGATCAGCGAGGCCATGGTGAGCCCGCATGCCCAGGCGCGCGGCAGCGTTCTGGAGATCGATTATCCAGGCATCGGCCCGGTGAAATCGGCGAACAATCCGATCAAGCTCTCCGAGGCGCCGGTCACGACGCGGCTGAAGTCGCCCGGCGTCGGCGAGCACACGGTCGAGATCATGCGCGAAGTGGGCTTCAGCGACGCCGAGATCGCAGCCTTGCGCGACGCCAAGGCGATTGCGACGCAAGCCGCCTGAAGAGCGTCAAGCTTTTCCGGACCGCGAGCCTCCGGCTCGCCTCATCCGCATGAGCGAGCCGAAGGCTCGCGGTCCGGAAGACAAAAATGCGGCGCCGCCCGTGGGAAGGACGGCGCCGCACCCCGCTTGATCCCTCAGCCGCGTGGCGGCAGCGAGATCTTCGCATTCTGGAGTGCCTTCTCGATGGCCGCGATGCCGCTGGTGTCGCCGGCCTTGCAGCGCTCGACGGCGTCGCGGGTCTCGACACCCACCGGTGGGCGGCTCTTGGCCGAACCGCCGGCGAGATAGCGCTCGTACTTCTGGACCACGGCGTCGCAATAGGCGGCTTCCTTGGTATCGGCCGAGGCGCCGGCCGCCAGCAGGAACGCCGCCGCCAGAATGCTGCCGATGGTCAGGGTCATCGTCTTGGTGATCGTCTTCGTCATGTGAGCCGCCACTGCTCGTCATGTGCGAGCGGCGCTGATATCCGGCCCGGCGGTGGCCGGAATCTGGCGCCAGAATTTCAGTGGGCTTACGCGCGCGTAATGGTTGCAGCACAGCGAGCTCGGCCGGCACAGCACGCCGTGATGCGGTGGATCGATTCTGTCTCGCCGCCATCGTCAGACGTGTGACCGGGTGCGTGCCGAACGGCGTTGGTTGAAATACCAGAGCGGAGCGCGCGGGCTGGTGTATTTCTGCAACACCCGCGGGACGGAGCGACGGCCCGAGATAATTCGAGCCCGCCCGAATAGATGTATTGCTTGTCGCGCCTTTGAGCCGCGACGCAATCGACAACCGACTTCTTCGCGAAGGCTGTACTATGCGACCCGACCAGGAAGCGATGGGACCGCATGAAAATCGTCTATTCCGACAAGCACGCGCAGCACGACCCGCAAACCTTCTTCGTGCGCGGCGTCAAGCAGCGCAGCTCCGAGCAGCCGGAGCGCGCCGATCGACTGCTCGCGGCGGCCAAGGCAGCGGGCCACGAGATCGTGGCGCCGAAGGCCCACGGCGCCGCGCCAGCCGCCACCGTGCACACGCCGGAGTATCTCGACTTTTTGCAGACCATCGCGCGCGACTGGGCGAAGCTGCCGAATGCGTCGGCCGAGGTCGTGCCCAACGTCCATCCGGCGCGCTATCCCGCGACCTATCCCAAGGCATTGGCCGGCCGCGCCGGCTGGCATCAGGTCGACCTCGCCTGCCCGATCGGCCCGCACACCTGGGACGCCGCCGTTGCCGCCAGCGAATCGGCGGCGACGGCCGCCGATCTGGTGCTCGACGGTGCACGCGAGGTCTATGCGCTCTGCCGGCCGCCCGGCCACCATGCCTATGCCGACATGGCGGGCGGCTTCTGCTTCCTGAACAACACCGCCATCGCCGCCCAGCGCTTGCGCCGGAAGCACCAGCGCGTCGCCGTGCTCGACGTCGACGTCCATCACGGCAACGGCACGCAGGGCATCTTCTTCGATCGCGACGACGTGCTCACCGTGTCGATCCACGCCGATCCCGCCGAGTACTATCCCTACTTCTGGGGCCACGCCCACGAGACCGGCACCGGCAGGGGCCACCGCTATAACCTCAATCTGCCGCTGCCGCTCGGCTCGCCGGACGCGCCGTGGCTCCAGGCCGGCGACAAGGCGCTGGCGCGCATCCGCGAGTTCGCGCCGGGAGGGCTGGTCGTGGCGCTGGGACTCGACGCCAGCGAAAGCGATCCGCTGCAGGGCCTGAAGGTCACGGGCGCCGGCTTCCATGCCATGGCGGCGAAGATCGCGAGCCTCGGCCTGCCCACGGTGCTGGTCCAGGAAGGCGGCTATCTCAGCGACGATCTCGGCCGCAACCTCGTGCAGTTCCTGTCCGGTTTCGAGAAAGGCCGTTCATAGTCTTCTGGACCGCCGGCTTCCAGGCGGCATCATGATAATGAGCCGGCTGGAAGTCGGCGGTCCGGAAGAGCGGAGCAACGCAATGAAGGACTCGAACCTTTCGCCGGAAAC
>JAEZHS010000307.1 GCA_023436825.1 Pseudomonadota bacterium
CCCGGCCAGCATGTTGCCCGCAACGGACATGTCCTCACCGATCCAGTGGCCGCACCACGGTACGCACTCGGCTCCGGTATGGGCGGCGAACTTGCCGGCGGCACCCATGACATGGACCTGGCGGTGCTCGCGGCCGGCGTCGGGTGTGGTGAGGATGCGCACCAGGTCGGCGGCGACAAGCGCGGCAAACAGTCGGCGGCCCTGGTGATCTACGGCAATCAGGAATATTCCGAGCTCGACCTGCGCGTCGATGACCATATCGAGCCCCTGCTCGAGCTGGCGCGGCTGGAAGCCGTCAGCCGCGAGCGCTGGACGCATTTTCGCGACTTCATCCCGACGCGCGAGAATCCGGCCGGCGTCTTCGATCGTACCGCGATCGATGCCGGCATCGAAAGGAGCCTGGCGGCGGAGCCTCAATGAGCGTTCTGCTGGAACTGCGCCAGCTCGCCGTCTCCTTTGCCACCGACGATGGCACGGTGCGCGCCGTCGACGGCATCGACCTCAGCCTCGAGCGCGGCCGCACCCTGGGGCTGGTCGGCGAATCGGGCTGCGGGAAGAGCGTGACGTCGCTCGCCGTCATGGGCCTGCTGCCACCCGAGAACTCCACGGTGAAGGGCGAAGTGCGCTTCGAGGGCCGCGATCTCCTTACCCTCGACGCCAACGCTATCCGCGACATGCGCGGCGCGCGCCTCGCCATGATCTTCCAGGAGCCCATGACCTCGCTCAATCCCGCCTACACGGTGGGTGACCAGATCATCGAGGCGATCCAGCGCCACCAGGGCCTGTCGGCCGCCGACGCCCGGGCGCGCGCGATAGAAATGCTGCGCACGGTCCGCATCCCCTCGCCGGAGAAGCGCATCGACGACTATCCGCACAAGCTGTCGGGCGGCATGCGCCAGCGCGCCATGATCGCCATGGCGCTGGCCTGCGGGCCCGAACTGCTGATCGCCGACGAGCCGACTACCGCGCTCGACGTCACCATCCAGGCGCAGATCCTCGACCTTATGCGCGGGCTGCGCCGCGATACCGGCACCGCCATCATCCTGATCACTCATGATCTCGGCGTGGTGGCCGAGATGGCCGACGATGTCGCCGTGATGTACGCCGGCCAGATCGTCGAGCGTGCGCCGGTACGTCACCTCTTCGCGCGGCCTGAGCACCCCTACACAGTCGGTCTCCTGGGCTCGATCCCGCGACTCGATGAGAAGCGTGAGCGCCTGCCCTCGATCGAGGGGCGCGTGCCCGACATGAGCCGGCCGCCCGACGGTTGCCGCTTCGCCGCGCGCTGCCCGTTCGTCGAACCGGCCTGCCGGGTCGAGACGCCGCCGCTCGTGGAAGTGGCGCCCGGGCATCTGACGCGCTGCCGGCGCGCGCCGCTCGCCCAGGTGATCGAGGAAGTGATCCAGTGAGCGCTCTGCTCGAAGTCACGGGCCTGGCCAAGCACTTCCCGGTGCGCCGCGGCGCCTTCGGCCTGGTGTCGGGCCACGTCCGCGCCGTCGACGGGGTCGACTTCGAGCTTCGCGCCGGTGAAACGCTCGCCATTGTGGGCGAATCGGGCTGCGGAAAGTCGACGGTCGGCCGCCTGGTACTGCGCCTGATCGAGCCGTCGGCCGGTCGGGTGCGTTTCGAGGGCGAGGACCTGCTGGCGCTCTCCGACAACGCCATGCGTGCGCGCCGGCAGCGCATGCAGGTGATCTTCCAGGATCCTTATGCGTCGCTCAACCCGCGCATGACGGTGGGCGCCATGCTGGGCGAGCCGCTGATGCTGCATGGGCTGGCGAAGAGTGACGCTGCACGCAGGGCGCGCGTCGGCGAACTACTGGACCTGGTCGGCTTGCGTCCCGATCACGTGCGGCGTTATCCACACGAATTCTCCGGCGGCCAGCGCCAGCGGCTGGCGATCGCCCGCGCGCTGGCCGTCGAGCCGAAGCTGATCGTGGCCGACGAGCCGGTGTCGGCGCTCGACGTGTCGATCCAGGCACAGGTCATCAACCTGATGCGCTCGCTGCAGCAGCGCTTCGGGCTCGCCTACATCTTCATCAGCCACGATCTCGCGGTTGTGAAACACATCGCCGATCGCATCGCCGTAATGTACCTGGGCAAGATCGTGGAGACGGCGACGACTGACGAGCTCTTCCGCAATCCGCGCCATCCCTACACACGCGCCCTGCTGGCCGCCGTGCCGCTGCCCGATCCAACGGCGGTGCGCGAGCGTGCGTTGCTGGAAGGCGACATTCCAAGCGCGATGAACCCGCCGTCGGGCTGCCGCTTCCACACGCGCTGCACCTTCGCGCGCGAGGCCTGCAGGCATGACGAGCCGGCGCTGGCCGACGATGGCGCAAGCCACGCCACGGCCTGCCCCTACTGGCCGGAGTTTCCACCGCCCGCCGTCCTCGCCGAGGCGGCCGGTCACGATGCCGATCGCATCCGACTGACCCGCCTGCAGGCGGCCTTCGTCAGCAATCAACAAAGGGAGGCTTCATGAGAAAAACATTCAGGCGCGCGGCGCTATCGCTGGTGTTTGCCGCCGTCACGGGCGGCAGCGCCATGGCCCAGTCGAACCTGCGCGTCGGGCTCGCCGAGGATCCCGACGTGCTCGACCCGACGCTGGCGCGCACCTATGTCGGCCGCATCGTCTTCTCGTCGATCTGCGACAAGCTGTTCGACATCGACGAGAAGCTGAACGTCGTGCCGCAGCTCGCTACCAGCCACGAGACCTCCCCGGACGGCCTGACGGTGACCATCAAGCTGCGGCAGGGCGTGAAGTTCCATGACGGCGAACCGTTCAACGCCGAGGCCGCCAAGTACAGTCTCGAGCGGCATCTCAACATGAAGGGCTCGTTCCGCAAGCCCGAGATCGCGTCGATCGATTCCATTGAAGTGGTCGATCCTTCGACGATCAAACTGAAGCTCAAGGCGCCGTTCTCGCCGCTGCTGGCCCAGCTCACCGACCGCGCCGGCATGATGGTCTCGCCCAAGGCGGCCGAAGCGGCGGGCGACAAGTTCGGCCTGAAGCCGGTGTGCGCCGGACCCTACAAGTTCGTCGAGCGTGTCCAGCAGGACCGCATCGTGGTCGAGAAGTTCGCCGACTACTGGAACAAGGACCAGGTGTTCATCGACAAGATCACCTACCTGCCGATCGTCGATTCGACGGTGCGACTCGCCAACCTGCGGTCGGGTGGACTCGACATGATCGAGCGCCTGCTCGCCACCGACATCAAGACGGTGCGCGAGAACCCCAGGCTCAAGCTGATCAGCGCCGTCGAGCTCGGCTACCAGGGCATCACCATCAACCTGTCGAACGGCCCCAAGGCCGCGTCGCCACTCGCCAAGGATGCGCGCGTGCGCCAGGCCTTCGAGCTCTCGATCGACCGCGACGCGCTGAACCAGGTCGTGTTCAACGGCGAGTTCGTGCCGGGCAACCAGTGGATCAACCCGACCAACCCGTACTATCAGCAGTCGCTGCCGGTGCCCAAACGCGACGTCGCCAAGGCCAAGGCGCTGCTCAAGGAAGCGGGCGTCACGGGCAAGATCTCCCTCGACTTCATGGTGCCCAACAATCCCGAGACCCGGCAGGTCGCCGAGGTGCTGCAGTCGATGGTGGCCGAGACCGGCTTCGACCTGAAGATCCGGGTCACTGAGTTTGCGACCTCGCTGAAGCAGGCCGAGGACGGCAATTACGAACTGTACCTGATCGGCTGGTCGGGTCGCAGCGATCCCGACGGCAACTCCTTCTCCTTCCAAACCTGCGGCTCACCGCAGAACAATTCGGGCTACTGCGACAAGGACGTCGACGAGTGGCACAAGCAGGCGCGCATCAAGAGCGATCCCGCCGAGCGCAAGAAGATCTATGAGAACATCGCCAAGCGCTACCTGGCCGACGGCTCGATCAAGTACATCTATCATCGCCGCGTGCTGATGGCGCTCGGCGACAAGGTCGACGGCTACAAGCAGATGCCCGACGGCCTGATCCGTGTCGTCGGCGTCAAGCTGAAGTAA
>JAEZHS010000322.1 GCA_023436825.1 Pseudomonadota bacterium
CGCGCGCTCATGATCATGAGCGCGCGGGCCGCGCGCGGTCCGAGACGTGAACAGCCAGCCAGATCGTCGGTGGCTCCGCTTGGGTCGACTCGACGCGATGACGTACGTGCGCCGGGATTTCGACCCAGTCGCCGGGCTTCATCTCGAGCGTGACGTCGCCCTCCTCGAACCGCAGCCGTGCAGCGCCCGTCAACAGCACGACGAACTCATCGTCTGCCTGGTCGTACCAGAATGCGGGCGGGCTCGCCTGCCCGGTCGAGACGATGCGCTCGATGCGCACGCCCGCCCCGTCGACGAGAAGGTCGATCTGCTCTCTGGCTTGGCCGTGCGGCAGCGCCGCGAAAAGATTGCCGCGGCGCACACCAGGCCTCAGTCCTTGAAGCCGGCGGGCGCTTCGCAGGGCTTCGTGCCGAGCTCGCCGGGCATCGAGACTTCCAGGATCTCCATCTCGTCGGAGGTGCGGGTCTCGTTGTGCCGCAGATAACCCGGGATGAAGAGCGAATCGCCCTCCTCGACCTTGATCGTCTTGCCGTCCTCGAACTGCAGCTCGACCCAGCCCTTGAGGATGTAGATGAACTGGCCATCGCACTCGTGATAGTGCCAGCCGGTCGGACGGCTGAGTCCCTGGGTCGCCTTCATCACCTGGGCGCGCATGTTGCCGCCGCTGGCGTCGGCGACACCGAGGTCGCGGTAGGTGAAGAACTCGCGCCGGCCCTTGACCAGCACGGGGTCGGCGATGCGGCCGTGGGCGACTTTTTGCGCAGGCGCCGTGGCAGACTTCTTGGCGGCAGCGGATGGCATGTGTTCCTCCCTGGCGAATGGCGGGGTCCGGACAGTGTGCGACCGCCGTCACCCCCTCGGCAATACCGCTTTATCGCAGTTCGGCTCGGAAGACGGGTCGCTTGTCCCCGGGCTTCGAGGCGATTCCCAGGCCGCGCGAAAAGTCCACCTGCAGGAGCGGTGCCGGCAACGTCCCGAGTTTTTTCACCGAATGGTCCTTGTCGAGACGATGGATGGCATACCGGTCCTCACCCTCCTGCACCGACAGGAAGGCGGGGTAGACGTCGAGCGGATCGAGGAAAAGCTGCTTGTCGCCGGCGGGCATGCCAAAGCGCCGGAACGACTTCAGGTCGTCGGTGGAGACGTGGAGCGCGTCACCCGCCAGCACCAGGAACGCACCATCCTTGTCGGACCATACCGAGACGATGAGCCCTCGGTCCTTCACCGGCGCAAAGGCGACGTCGCGCCATCCGCCGCCGCCATGATCGCGGCACAGCAACTGGTGCAGGGGTTTGCCATCGACAAGGCCGGTCAGGCACAGCCGTTTGGCGGTGACGAAGGGCTCGATATCCGTGTAGCGGCCAGCCGGCGAAAGACGCCTGAAGCTCTGCAGGCCGTCAGCCGAGAACCACAGCCTGTCTCCCAGAAGGCTCGCGCCTTCCTCGTGCATGTAAGGAAACGACGTGAAGAGGTACGCGGCTCCGGGCTTGCCGGGGACGAAAAGCAGGCGATGTACCTCCGGCGACACGCCTTCGCCGGCAACGGGCCGGTCGCCACCCTTGGCGTCGGATCGGGAGTCCGGCAGAAGCCCCTTCCACCGGCCGCCGCCATCGTAGCTGCGATAGAGAAGCGGCGTAAAACCCTGGCTGCGCGGCAAGGAGTACAAGTCGCCGCTGTGTGGATTGGCGACCAGGCGGTCCTTCGCGGGATAGATCGACGTCGCGGCGTGATAGGAGCCGTCGTCGATCCGCTGCCAGCTCTCGCCGCCATCCTGCGAGGCGAACAGGCCCTGCGTTTCGATGCCGAGCAGCAACCGCTTGCGGACCGGGTCGTAGCCCCAGTTCGGCGGGTTATCGATGCTTTCGCTTCGCGGCGGCTGAATGGCCTTGGCCGGCAGATCCCGCGCAGTCGCGACCGCCGCCCAGAGTGCCAGGAGCGCGAGCACGCCCGTCCATCGCACGATCCTCATGGGTCCATTTCGATGACGTGCGAGAGCGCCCGGCGTACCACGGGCATCATGAAAAACATCGTCGGCGCAGCGACCGCCCAGGCGATCATCCACGACGTGAACCACATCCTGAACATGGCCTTGTCCCAGCCCAGCACGCGCCAGGTCGCGACGCCCGTCACCAGGAAGGTCATGAAGAAGCTGGTACCCAGGGGCAGGGCGTACTTGTGAAAGTGGTTCGGGAGTTTCTTCACGGCGGCGGGAACAATATGGTACGGGCCTTGTCGCCGTCCATCGCGCCGAAAGTCCCACCCGATGCCCCTTGCCCTGCCGTTCCAGACCGCCAAGCAGCTCGCCGCCGCGGTCCGCAAGAAGAAGATCGGCTGCCTCGAGCTGCTCGACCTCTATCTCAAGCGCGTCGAGGCCTACAACCCCGAGCTCAACGCCATCATCGCCACCGACATCGAGGGCGCGCGCAAGCGGGCCAAGGCGGCCGACAGGGTAGTCAAGGCCGGCAAGAAGCTCGGGCCGCTGCACGGCGTGCCGATGACCATCAAGGAATCCTACGACGTCGCCGGTTTCCCCACGACCTGGGGCCATGCCGCCTTCAAGGACACCATCGTCAAGCAGAACGCCGCGGTGGTGCAGCGCATGATCGATGCCGGCGTCACTCTGTTCGGCAAGACCAATGTGCCGCTGAACCTCGCCGACTGGCAGAGCTACAACGAGGTCTACGGCTCGACCAACAATCCGTGGGACCTCTCGCGCACGCCGGGCGGTTCGTCGGGCGGCTCGGGCGCGGCACTCGCCGCTGGACTGACCGGCATCGAAGCGGGCAGCGACATCGGCGGCTCGATCCGCAATCCCGCCTCGTACAACGGCGTGTGGGGCCACAAGCCGACCTGGGGCGTGGTCTCGCCGCGCGGCCATGCGCTGAACGGCCGGGTCGCCCAGGCCGACATCAGCGTGTGCGGGCCGCTGGCGCGCGGCGCGGAGGATCTCGAGATCGCCATGGACGTGATGGCCGGGCCCGACGCCATCGACGGCCGCGGCTGGACGCTCACCCTGCCGCGCTCGAAGAAAAAGAAGCTGCGCGACTTCAAGGTCGCCGTGCTGCTCTCCGACCGCAACGCCGAGGTCGACCATTCGGTGCAGTCGGCGATCCAGAAACTGGCCGACTTCCTCGGCAAGCAGAAGGTCAAGGTGAGCGACAAGGCGCGGCCCGCCATCGACACCGCCGAGCTGGGCGACGTCTATGTCCGCATGCTGCGGGCGACGACGTCGGGGCGGCTGAGCGATGCGGAGTTCCAGGAGGCGCAGCGCGACGTCGCCGCCCTGCCCGACGACGACCTGAGCTACTTCGCCCAGATGCAGCGCGGCAACTCGCTGTCGCATCGCACCTGGACGCAGCTCAACGAGAAGCGCCATCGCATGCGGCTGGCCTGGGATGCCTTCTTCGAGGACTACGACCTGATGATCGCGCCGGTGGCGCAGACGGCCGCCTTCCCGCACGACCAGAAGGGCATCCGCCACGAGCGCACCATCGTGGTGAACAACAAGAGGCTGCCGGTCGTCGACCAGATCTTCTGGGCGGGCTACGCCAGCATCACCCTGCTGCCGGCGACGGCGGCCCCCGTCGGCGAGACCAAGGAAGGATTGCCGATCGGCGTCCAGATCATCGGGCCGCAGTACGGCGACTACTCGACCATCGCCTTCGCCAAGCTGCTGGAGAAGGAATATCGCGGCTTCGAGCCGCCGCCAGCCTACAGCTGAGGACCAGGAGACAGAATGTCCAGCGACATCGACCTCAAGAAGCACATCCGCTCGATTCCGGATTTTCCCAAGCCGGGCATCCTGTTCTACGACATCTCGACCCTGCTGGCGCATGCCAAGGCCTGGCACGCGACCATCGAACGGATGGCCGACCGGCTGCGGCCCTACAAGCCCGACGTGCTGGCGGGCATCGAATCGCGCGGCTTCCTGCTCGCCGCCCCGCTCGCCATTGCCCTCGGCACCGGCTTCGTGATGCTGCGCAAGCAGGGCAAGCTACCGGGCACCACGGTGCGCCATACCTACGCGCTGGAGTACGGCACCGACACGATCGAGATCCAGCAGGACGCGATCGGCAAGGGCACGCGCGTGGCGCTGGTCGACGACCTGCTGGCGACCGGCGGCACCATGGCTGCGGCGGTGACGCTTCTGGAGAATGTCGGCGGCGTCGTGCCGGCGGCGGCCTGCATCGTCGAACTCACCTTCCTCGAAGGCCGCAAGAAGCTGAAGGTCCCGGTCGAGACCCTGCTGCAGTATGACAGCTGACGCTAGGGGCGCGTCTTCTCATAGTCTTCCGGACCGCGCGCATCCTTGCGCGCTCATGAATCATGAGCGAGCTGGAAGCTCGCGGTCCAAAAGAGCATGACGCGCCACTAGCCCTACCGCTGATCCGCGCGGTTGAACGCGCCTACGCCGTCCGGCAGCACGGCGAAGGTCGACAGCGCTTGGGCGATCGGCTCGTCCTAGCCATCGACGAAGAAGTCGACCTCGCCGAAGGCCGTCGTGCGGCCGAGTTTCCTCACGCGCGCCACCGCGATCACGTCTTGCCGCACTGCAGCACGCAGGAAGTTCGTGGTCAGTGAGATCGTCGCCAAAGTGGCGAAGCGGCCGAGCCTCTGGCAGATCGCCAGCACCATGATGGTGTCGGCCATGGCCATCATCGCCTGGCCCACGACGACGCCGCCGGGCCGCGCGATATGATCGCCATAGGGCAAGCGCAGCCTCACGCTGTCGTCCGAAAGCTGCTCGGCTCTCAGCTTCAGGTCCCAGATCCAGGGCCCGAAATTGCCGCCCGGGGAGAGTTGCGCCTGAGCCGTCTCTAACGTGAAGAATCCCATGTCTCTGCCATGCTACCATGGCAGTTGGAGGATTTTGATGATTTCGGTACCCGAGTGCTTTTCTGAGAGCTACGCCGAGGCGCGGCCAAAATTCTGCGG
This sequence comes from Pseudomonadota bacterium, assembly GCA_023436825.1. Next base: position 4,936 of record JAEZHS010000322.1, read on the forward strand.
CGCGGCGGCCGCGAGCGGCGGCGAGATCCGCTCGTGGCTCAACCCCAACGGGCGCGGCCCCGGCGGCGAGACGCTGTATCTCGACACGGCCCGCTTCGGTCCACGCGATGCGCCGAACATGCTCGTGCTGATCGCCGGCACGCATGGCGTGGAAGGTCATTGCGGCTCGGGTGCCGAGATCGCCTGGCTGCGCAACGGCGGCCCCGGCACGCTGCCCAAGGACACCGGCGCGCTCCTGATCCATGCCATCAACCCGCATGGCTTCGCCTGGACGCGGCGCGTCACCGAGGACAACGTCGACCTCAATCGCAACTTCGTCGACCATGACAAGGCCTATCCGGCGAACGAGGGCTATGTCGCCCTGGCCGACGCCGTCCTGCCGAAGGAATGGACCGAGACGACGCTCGCCGAGACCGATCGCGTGTTCGCCGCCTACGCCCAGAAGCACGGCGCCTTCGGCTTGCAGAGCGCGCTCAGCGGCGGCCAGTACACCCACGCCGACGGCATCTTCTTCGGCGGCAGCAAGCCGACCTGGAGCAACCGCACGGTGCGCGCCATCGCCCGCGCCGAGCTCTCGCAGGCGCGTCAGGTCGCCGTGATCGATTTCCATACCGGCCTCGGCCCGTTCGGCCACGGCGAGCTCATCTGCGCCGTGGCGCCGACGGCGAAATCCTTCCCGCGCGCCAAGGCGTGGTACGGCGACGAGATGACCTCGCCCGAAGGCGGCACGTCGACCTCGGCGATCGTGGTCGGCGTCATGACCGACGCCTTCCCGCAGGAACTGCCGGATGCCGAGGTGACTCCGATCGCCGTCGAGTACGGCACCTATTCCGTGCCCGAGGTGCTGCGCGCTGTGCGCGCCGACAACTGGTTGCATCAGCGCGGCGATCTCCGCTCGGCGCAGGCGCGCGAGCTCAAGGCCGACATGAAGGAACGCTTCTTCCCATCCGGCGACAAGTGGCGGGAGATGGTGTGGACCCGCGCCGACCAGACGATCGGCTGGGCATTGAAGGGAATGCGAGGCGCATGAGGAGAGGCGCGAAACGAGGGTCGTGAGGATGGGATGAGCATCGTCACGCCCGGCGAGAACCCGGCAAGGGAGCGGCTGCACAAGGCCCTGCAGCGCGCGCCATTGTTCGCCGACCTCGAGGCGCACAGCATGGCGGCAGTCGAGCGCGAGCTGACGCTGCTGGTGCTGCCGGGTGGCGCACCGCTGTTCCGCCAGGGCGAGCCCGCCGATGCCGTCTATGTCGTGGCCAGCGGCTGCCTGGGCGTGTTCCGTCACGAGGACGAGGACAGCGTCGACGAGCCGCTGCTGATGGCCGAGATCCCTCCCGGCAACATCGTCGGCGAGATGTCGCTGCTGTCGCACAGCCAGCGCACGCGCAGCGTCGCCGCACTGCGCGACAGCGAGGTCTGGCGGCTGGCGCGCGGCAGCTTCGACAAGCTGACCGCGCGGCATCCCGAGGTGCTGCCGACGCTGATGCGCAGCGTCGCCGTGCGCAACGCCATGGGGCCGACCAAGCGGCGGCGCCAGCCGCGCACCTTCGCCATCCTACCGACTGGCACCTCGACGCCGGCCGCGCGCTTCGCCGTCATGCTGGCGAGCGCGCTGGGGCGCATCGGCAGCCGGGTGCAGATGCTCGGCCCCGAATCGATGGACCGCGACCCGGAATGGTTCGCGCGCTGCGAGACCGAATCCTCGTTCGTGCTCTATCGCGCCGATCCTACGGCCACCGAATGGACCGAGCTCTGCCTGCGCCAGGCCGATTGCCTGGTCGTGGTGCGCGCGGCCGACGACGACCGGCCCACCCGGATTCCCTTCGAGATCGAGACCGCGCAATCGGGCGCCGTGTTCCACCGCCGCCGCGAGCTTGTGCTGCTGCACGAGGGCTACGACCCCAAGCCGGGCGCCACGGCGCCGATGCTGGCCGGCGGCATGTACGGCCAGCATCATCACGTGCGGCTCGATGTCCATGCCGACATCGACCGGCTGGCGCGGCTGCTGACCGGCCATGCCGTCGGCGTGGTCATGGCGGGCGGCGGCGCGCGCGCCTTCACCCATATCGGCGTCATCAAGGCGTTGCGCGCGTCGGGCGTGCCGATCGACCAGGTCGGCGGCACCAGCATGGGCGCAATCGTGGCGGCCGGCGTCGCCTCGCGCTGGAGCGACCAGGAGATCACGGACCACTTCCGCAAGGCCTTCGTGAACAACAATCCGCTCAGCGACTACACCCTGCCGCTGATCTCGCTCTATGCCGGCCGCAAGGTCACGCGGCTGTTGCGCATGTCGTTCGGCGAGAAGGAGATCGAGGACCTGATCCTGCCGTTCTTCTGCGTGACGGCGAACCTCACGACCTCGAACGCCGACGTCCACACGGTCGGCAAGCTGTGGCGCTGGCTGCGCGCCTCGGTGTCGATCCCGGGCGTCATTCCGCCGTTCAACGAGGCGGGCGAGGTCCATGTCGACGGCGGCGTCATCGACAACTTTCCGGTGCGTACGATGCGGCGCACGGGACGCGGCACCACCATCGGCGTCGACATCGACACCGGCGGCGCGTTGGCCGCCGGCGCCGGCGTCATGGAGCCATGGGCGGCCTGGCAGTGCTTCCGCCGCCTGATCTGGAAGCGCAACGAGACGCTGCCCATCCCCTCCATCGTCGCCATCCTGCTGCGGTCGGCGCTGGTCGCCAGCACCGCGCGCGCCGCCGAGGACCGCCAGGCCGCCGACCTGCTGGTCGTGCCGCCGATGACCCACATCGACCTGCTCGACTGGACGAGCTTCGACGCCGCCATCGAGGTCGGCTACCGCACGACGATGGAAGTGCTCGACAAGGCCAAGGCCACGCCGACGGGAGCACGTCTCTTCCTCGCGTAGCGACTCATGTCTTCCGGACCGCGCGCATCCTGCGCCCTCAAGCGCATTCATATGCGTTCTGACCATGAGCGCGCAGGATG
>JAEZHS010000331.1 GCA_023436825.1 Pseudomonadota bacterium
CGATTTCCCGGCGCCCTGCGGCCGGGCGCCGGTGGCCGGCGCCGATGCGGGCGATCAATCCTTCGGCGTCCTCGAGCGACGAGGCCCACGGCACTTCCAGGATGGGCACGCCCGCCTTGCGCACCAGCCGCTTGAGGTTGGCGTGTGCATCGCGATCGAAGATCACGAGGTCGGGCCGCAGTTGCAGGATCGATTCGACCTTGGCGCGCACCGGCGCGATGGCGCGCGCCCGGTCGGACAGCACGGAGAGGCGCGGGTCGTGCGACAGGTAGCTCAGGCCGACGAGCTGGCCCGGCGCGGCGAGGCGAAGCGCGATCTGATCGAGACAGAGATTGACCGTGACGACACGCTGCGGCGCCTGGGCCCAGGCCGGCGAGCCGGCGAGCACGAAGACGGCGACCAGCCAGCGCATCCAACCGGTCATTGCACCACGCGCCAGTTGGCGAGGTGCCGCGCCTGCGGCATCCAGTCGACCAGGACGATCGCCGCCCGGGGCGAACTGTGGGAGGACGCGATCTTGCCGCCGACGGCCGCCACCGATTGCGAGCCTCGGAAGTCCATGGAGTCCTCGCCGGTCCGATTGCACACCAGCACCGGCCGACCGGTGTCGAGCGATGCCCTCTCCCACTCCCCGTTCGGACCGTGATGTCCCGGCGCCCAGGCCGCCGACGATACGAGGAGATCGACGCCCTGCGCTGCCGTCTCTTCGACCAGCCGCTTGGAATACATGTCGGCGCACACGAACAATCCGAGCCGTCCGATACCGTCGACAGTGATCGTCGTCGCCCGGTCCCCGGCCGTCGACCACGATTCGGAGCCGATCTTGAGCACCATGATCTTGCGGTGATGGCCGAGCCTGGCGCCGTCGGGAGCGAACAGGATCATGCTGTTGAACAGAAGCCGATCCGCCTCGGGCGTTCCCAGGATCAGGAACACCGACGCCCGCCGGGCGAGATCGGCCGCCCAGGCGAACAGCGCGGCCTGCTGCTCCGCGATCCAGTCGGTACCTGCAAGGTCGCGGAAGCCGTAGCCGCTTATCGCGAGTTCCGGAGTGACGACAAAGCGTGCCCCCGTGGCCGCGGCTCGCCGCACGGCGTCCGCGACCATGTGCTTGTTGTGATCGACTTCACCCGGCCGCGGAGCCAGGTGAAGAAGAGCCAGGCTGATCGGTTTGTCTATCGTCACAACGTCTCTGTCTCCGATGCCAAATTAGTCCGTCATCCCGAGCGAAGCCGGCCGAAGGCCGGCGTAGTCGAGGGACCTATTTTTGTCGACAGAAGGATAAGACTAGGTCCCTCCACTTCGCCTCGCTGCGCTCGGCTCCGGTCGGGATGACGGGGAGGTCAAAACCGCGCCTTCACGCCAAAGAAGGCTTGGAAGTATGGCGCCTGGAAGCCCTCCGGCTCCTCATAGACGCGGTTGAGCATGTTCTCGGCGCGGGCGAAGAGCTGCACGTTCTTGATCACGTCGTACTGCACCGTAGCGCGCAGCAGCGTGTAGGGCGACGGGTTCATGATGGCGCCGGTGGTGGCGTTGAAGTCGGTGCGGCTGCTGACCTGCAGCACGCCGATGCCCCACAGCGTGTCCTCCCACGGCCGCACCTCCGCACGGACGTTGAAAACGTCCTGCGGTCGGCGCACCAGGGGCTGGTTGGCATCGACGTTACGCGCAATCGTGAAAGTGTAGTCGAAATAGAGATCCAGCCACTTCAGCGGGCTGATCTGCACGAAGGTCTCGAAACCCTCGCTCTGCGCGTTGGCGACGTTCTGCAACGAGGTGAACGGCGGCGGACACTGGATCAGGCCCGAGTAGGTGTTGAAGAAGTAGGTGATGCCCGCCTTGACCTTGCGGTCGAAGATGCCCTGCTCGACGCCGACCTCGTAGCCGCGGCTGTACTCGGGCTGGATGTTGCGGTTGCCGCCGCAGAAGAAGCCGGTGCCGTACAGCTCGAACAGCGAAGGCGCCTTGAAGGCGGTACCGTAGGATGCCTTGACCTTCGTGTCGGTCGGCGCCCACAGGTAGGACGCGCCGGCACGCCACGTGCCGACAGTGCCGAAGGTGTCGTTGAGGTCGATGCGCCCGCCGACATTGAGGTTGAAGCCGGTGAACGGATTGAGCCGCAGCTGGCCGTAGAGACCGGTCTGGGACATCGTGCCCCAGGCCTGTGCGGCGAGCGATCCGGGCGCTATCGAGCTCAGCGTGTTGCTGTAGGCCCACTGGCGGTCGTAATCGAGGCCGGCGATGACCTCGACCTCGTCGATGATGGTCACCAGGTTCTTGAAGTCGCCCTGCAGGCGGCGGCCGTTGAACAGGGAATCGATGTTGAACGGGAAAGGCACCTGCGGGCTGGCGTAGTCGAGGTCGTGACGCGTGATCGTGCTGTAGCTGACGCCGATGACCGGCTTCCAGCGGCCGTTGAAGTAGTTACCTTCGATCTCGCCGCGCGTGTAGAACTGCGACGTGTAGCCGTTGGCGTTGGGATCCTCCTGCCCGGTCTGGTCGTAGTTGAGCTTGGTGTCGATGTAGCGGCCGAACCAGTTGAACTGGGTGTTGTCGCTGATCTCGAAGCCGAGCCGCGCCGCGAAGGTGAGGTTGCGATAGGGATCGATGTCGACGTAGCCGCCGTTGGGCGTGAAGCGCGCCGGCACCGGCGTGTCGTTGGGCGTGAACGTGCCGGCGAAGGTGAGGTTGTAGTTGAAACGGCCCTCGCTGCCGCGCACGTAGGCGCCGCTGTTGCTCCACATCCGGGTGCCGAGCTCGGTGAAGGCCGCGCCGTTCATCGGCCCCTTCCCGGCCTTGGTGACCAGGTTGATGACGCCGCCGATCGCCTGGCTGCCGTACATCGTGCTCATCGGGCCGCGCACGATCTCGATGCGGTCGAGGTTCTCGGTCAGCAGGTGCGCGAAATCGGGCGCCCCGTTGGGAGTCGAGGGATCGTTGACGCTGATGCCGTCGACCAGCACCAGCACGTGATTGGAATTCGCGCCGCGCACGAAGACCGAGGTCTGCGTGCCGGGACCGCCCGATTGCTGGACCGAGACGCCGGGGACCGTCTTGAGCACTTCGCCCGCCGTCCTGAGCTGACGCCGTTGCATCTCCTCCTGCATGACCACCGTGTAGCTCGAGGTGATCTTGTCGGGATCGGTCGGGAAGCGGTCGGCGGTGACGACCAGCGGCGGCAACGTGCCGGCCGGCTCGGTCTGCGCGCGCGCGGCGACAGGCGAGAGAATAAGCAAGACAAGCATAAATCGACGGAACGGCGTCATCGGACGATCCTCCAAACAGCAACACGCACAAGGCGCGTCACCGCTCGGTTGACCGTCCCGTTGGAACATCCCGTCCACGGAAGAGCGACGCTATCGCCGGCAGGTCTTCTGGCTTGCGGGTCTCGGCTCCTGCCCGCCTTCCCGAACCGAAGTCCAGTGGCCTGATGGGCAGTCGCTCGCCGCTCACAGCTGCGGGTACAGCCGCCGATTGGTCCTCGCGGACGCCACGGCGTTCCCTGTTCGCCTCCCGTTAAGGAGGACCGACGATACGGAGACTTTTATCGCGTCGAATCGCGGCGTCAAGAATTTGCCGCGATCGGCTCCTGCAGCCACTTCCGCTGACGTTGGCCGATGCGGAAGCCAAGGGCGTGACGCCGCTCGTCGCTGTCGGCGCTCTCGATCTGCGAGCCGGCAAAGGCGGCCTGCTTGCCGGCGACCAGGTCGGGATCGCCGAACTGCTTCATCAGCGACTGGAAGGCACGGTAGCGATCGGCGTCGAACGCCGTCGGCTGGCCGTCGGCGCGCAGCAACGGGTGCGCGGGAAACAACGACATGCCGGCGACCCAGCCGTCGGGCACGGGAACCGTCGCGGCGTTGAGGCGACCGTGCGCCAGCAGGCGCGGCAGCACGTGGGTGTGCGGCCCCTCGGGCGACTTGCCATCCGGCGCGGGAATCGGCTGATAGACTTCGACGCGGCCCATGCGGCAGCAGAAGACACGATGCGGGCTGAGCGTCGGCAGCCGATGGATCAGCGCGTTGTTCTCCAGCATCGGGCGGCCACAAGCGGCGCGCAGCAGGTCGATGGCTTCCGGATCGGCCGAGCGCACGCAGATATCGGCCTGCTCGCCGCCGAGGCCGAGATCGAACAGGATGGCGTCGCGATCCTGCGGCCGTACGGCGTCGCGGTCGGGTCCGAGCTCGGTGACGACCGTGCGACCGCTCATCGCTGCCACCGCCTGCGGCAGGCACAGCACGACGCCCTGCCCCCAGCTCTCGAGCGCCGAACTGATCGTCTCGTAGGCGACCGGGCGCAAGCCCGCCAGCACCTCCAGGCGAATGGCGCCGCGGTCGGTGACGGCCACGATCGCCGGTTCCGTGGAGATATCGACGGGTTCGTCCGGATCACGATGGAATTCGGCGATGGCGCCGAGGCGACCGCAGGCCCACGAGGCGTGAGGGTCAAGGATATGGTCGACGAGAAGAGCGCGAAGCATGAGGCGACTCATATCATGGTCTTCTAGACCGCGCGCATCCTGCGCGCTCATAATCTTGAGCGCGCAGGATG
>JAEZHS010000343.1 GCA_023436825.1 Pseudomonadota bacterium
CGCTGACGCCGACCAGCGAGATCAGCGTCACCAGCCGATCGACGATGCGCGACTTGGCGTAGGCCGCCGCCGTGCCGAGGATGACGGCCAAGGTGAAGGCGAGCGTCGTTGCGGCGATGGCGAGGATGATCGTATTGCCGAAGGCCGATGCGACCTCGGTGGCCACCGGCCGGCCGGTACCGATCGAGGTGCCGAAATCCCCGGTCAGCGTCACGCCGAGCCAGCGCAGGTACTGCACCGGCAGCGGCTTGTCGAAGCCGTAATACTCCTTCAGCTTGTCGATGACTTCCTTCGGCGCATCCGGCGGCACGATGGCCGAGATCGGATCGCCCGGCGCCAGGTGCACCAGCCCGAAGACCAGCAGCGAGACGCCGAAGGCGACCGGCACCAGGTAGATCAGCCGCCGAAGAGCATAGAGGAGCATCGCCTGTCCGCCGCTATTTCATCGTGATGGGCGTGAGGTCCTGGAACCAGCTCTGGGCCTGCACGAAGCCCGTCACCTTGGGGCTCATGGCGCGCGGGTTGAGATCATGCGCGATGTAGACCCAATAGGCCTGGTCGACGATGTAGCTGTGCACGTCGGCCAGCGCCTTGGTCTGGGCGGCACGGTCGAACGAGGTGTGCGCCTTGTCGATCAGGGCATCGAGCTTGGGATCCTTGAGGATGCCCCAGTTGGCGCCCTTCGGCGGCACGAACTCGCCGTGATAGAGCCGCATGAAGGCCGAGTAGGGATCGACCGTGGCGCGGCTGATGTTGATGCCGTTTGTGCCGGCCTTCTTCGAGGCATCCCCGGTCACCGGCTGGAAGGAGAAGGTCACCAGCGCGTTCCACTCCATCACCTCGAACGAGGTGTCGAAGCCGACGGCATTCAGGTTCTCCTGCACGTACTCGTTCATCGGCAGCGGAAGCATCTGGCCGGAACCCGAGGTCGAGATCGCGATCTTGATCTTGGGCTTCTTGTTGGGGCCGTAGCCGGCCTCGGCCAGCAGCTTCTTCGCCGCCTCGGGATCGTACTTGATGTCGAAGCTGGGCGAGCCGAACCAGGGATGGCCGGGATAAACCACGCCCTTCGATTCGATCATCATGCCGCCCAGAAGCTTGGTGAGGCCGGCGCGGTCGATGGCGAGGTTGGCGGCCTTGCGCACGCGGATGTCGGTCCAGGGCGAGCCCTCGACCATGCCGGGCTGGTAGGCCCAGTTGTGCGGGTACTTGTTGGTGACGATGGCCATGCCGCCCTGCTTGAGGCGCGGGATGGCATCGGGAGCGGGCACCTCGATCCAGTCGACCTGGCCCGCCAGCAGCGCCGCCGTGCGGGTCGCGGCCTCCGGCATCGGGAACAGCAGCACCTTGTCGAGCTTGGGAACGCGCGCCTTGTCCCAGTAGCCGTCGAAACGCGACAGCTCCATGCGCTCGCGCGGCACGACGCGGTCAACCTTGAACGGACCGGTGCCGGAGGGCTGCAACGCGACCTTCACCCAGTCCTTGCCCAGCTCCTCCCAGCGCTTGGGGCTGGAATAGAAGATGTAGGACATATCGTACGGAAACAGCGAGTTCACCACGCGCGTGGTGAGCTCGACCGTGTACTTGTCGACCGCCTTCCAGCCGACCAGCGTCGGTACGCGGGCGCGGGCCTGCGCCGCCTGCTTGGGGTCGAACTGGGGCGACTTGTCGTTCAGGATCTTCTCGAGGTTCCACACCACGACGTCGGCGTCGAAGTCGCTACCGTCGTGGAACTTCACGCCCTGGCGCAGCTTGAAGATCCACTTGGTCGGCTCGCCTTCGACCGCCGACCATTCCGTCGCGAGGCCCGGCTTGATGTCGGCGATGGTGTCGGCCTTCGACAGGTCCCAGTTCACCAGCGCGTCGTAGATCGTGTAGCCGGCGAAGCGGAAGCCTTCGAAGCCCTGGTCAGGCTGGCCGGTGGTCTGGGGGATGTCGGCGGCTGTCATGCCGATGCGCAGAGTGCCTTGGGAGAAGGCAGGCGTTGCAGTGGCTGCGAAGAGGCCGAAGCCCATGGCGGCAATGCGAAGGCGCTTGAACATCCGGTGCTCCACTGTTCGGCGCTGACGAAGGCGCGCCCGCAAGGGAGTCATGCAAGCCGCAAGCCAAGCTTGCGCTTGCACGATGAATGAGGCGGCATGTCACTTGCATGGTCACGACAAAAGGAAGCGACATGACGGACGCCAGGACACCCCCAACGCTCGAGGAATTTCGCGCGCGCGCCGCGGCGAGCGGCCTGCCTCTCACGACCGAAGACGTCGAGCATCTACACAAGGGCTATGTCGGATTGCTGAAGTTGATGGAGCGCATCCCAACCCATTGGGCTTGGGCCGCCGAACCGCCTCATGTGTTCCGCGCCGACGAGTAAGCCCACATGAGCAAGCCAACATCCGCCGAGCTGACGACGCTCAGCATCGCCGAAGCCGGCCGCCTGATGACGCGCGGCGAGGTCACCTCGACCGCCCTCACTGAAGCCTTCCTGGCGCGCATTGAAGCCGTGGATCACAAGATCGGGAGCTTCATCACCGTCACTGCCGATCGCGCGCGGATCGCCGCCAGGCAGGCCGACATGGAGCTGAGCCAGGGGCTCAACCGCGGGCCCCTGCATGGCATCCCGCTCGCGCTCAAGGACATCTATGAGACCGACGGCGTGCTGACGACCGGTCACTCGCATCTGCGCGCCGACTACGTGCCCGCCATAGACGCCGAGACCGTGCGCCGGCTCAAAGCGGGTGGCGCCGTCATCCTGGGCAAGCTCGCGACACATGAGTTCGCCAACGGCGCGATGACGCCGGACCAGCCTTTCCCGGCGGCGCGCAATCCCTGGAACACTGACTACCAGCCCGGCGGCTCGTCGAGCGGCTCGGGCGCGGCGGTCGCCGCGGCGCTGTGCATGGGCGCCATGGGTTCCGACACCGGCGGCTCGATCCGCAATCCGGCGGGCTTCTGCGGCACGGCCGGCATCAAGCCGACCTACGGCCTGGTCAGCCGCTGCGGCATCTTCCCGTTGTCGTTCAGCATGGACACGGCCGGGCCATTGGCGTGGACGGTCGAGGACAACGCGCTGATGCTCGATGTTCTGGCGGGCCACGATCCCAACGACCAGGCATCGGCCAAGGCCGCCAAGGTCGACTACGGCGCCGCCACGCACCGCTCGATCAAGGGCACGCGCATCGCGCTGGCGCGCACCTGGTATGAAGGCGACCTCACGGCCGACATGGCCAAGGGCATGGACGAGGCGGTGCGCGTGCTGCGCGACCAGGGCGCGGTCGTCGAGGAAGTGACCTTCCCCGACATCTGGGACTATCACATCTGCGGCCGCGTCATCATCACCGTCGAGGCGCACGCCATCCACCGGCAAGAGGTGATCGAGACGCCGGAGAAGTTCGGCTACACGACGCGGCGGCGCTTCCAGCTCGGCGCGTTCCTGACGGCCGAGCAGTACCTTTCGGCAGTGCGCTTCCGCCGCAAGCTTCAGGTCGACACGCGCGCCGCCATGCGCGGCTACGACCTGATCCTGGCGCCCAACCAATGGGGACCGCCGGAGAAGTTCGAGGAGCCGCAGCCGATCTTCCACTTTTTCGGCAAGGCCTCGCTCAGCATGCCGTTCAACGTCACTGGGCAGCCGGCGATGACGGTGTGCTGCGGCTTCGGCAGCGACGGCTTTCCCCTGGCGTTCCAGCTCGCCGGCCGGCCGTTCGACGAGGCCAGCGTGTTCGCCGCGGGCGCCGCCTACGAACGCGCCACGCCGTGGCGATTGCGACGACCAACGCTTTAGGAGCATCCATGACACGCAAGACCCGATTCTTGCGCCGTTCCGTCCTAGCCGGCGCCGGCGCGCTCGCGTTGCCGTCGGGTCTTGCGGTGCCGGCGGCGGCACAGGAAAAGCTGGTCCGCTACGGCATCTCGATGGCGGACATCCCGCTCGCCAGCGGCCAGCCCGACCGCGGCGCCGGCGCCTACCAGTTCACCGGCTACACGATCTACGATCCGCTGGTCGCCTGGGAAATGGATGTCGCCGACCGGCCAGGCAAGCTGATCCCCGGCCTCGCGACGGAGTGGACGGTCAACGACGCCGACAAGACGCTGTGGACCTTCAAGCTGAGGCCGGGCGTGAAGTTCCATGACGGGTCGGACCTCAATGCCGACGCCGTCGTCTGGAACCTCGAAAAGGTGTTCAACAAGGACGCACCGCAATTCGACCAGCGCCAGGCCTCACAGGTCCGGCCGCGCCTGCCGTCGATCGCAAGCTACAAGAAGCTCGACGACATGACGGTCGAGATCAAGACCAAGGCCGTCGACGCGCTCTTCCCCTATCAGATGCTGTGGTTCCTGGTCGCGAGCCCGGCAAACTGGGAGAAGCTCGGCAAGGACTGGAACAAAGTGGCGTCGGAGCCGTCGGGCACCGGACCCTTCAAGCTCGGCCGCCTGGTGCCACGCGAGCGCGCCGAGCTGGTGAAGAACGAGGCATACTGGAACACCAAGCGCCCGGCCAGGACGGACAAGCTGGTGCTGATCTGTGCGCCCGAGGATTCCAGCCGCACCGCGGCGCTGCTTGCAAACTCGGTCGACATGATCGAGACGCCGCCACCCGATGCCGTCCCGCGGCTGAAGCAGGCCGGCGTGCGCATCGAACAGAACGTGACGCCGCATGTCTGGAACTACCATCCGTCACTGCTGCCGGGCTCGCCGTGGGCCGACATCCGGCTGCGCAAGGCCGCCAATCTCGCCATCGACCGCGACGCCATCGTCAAGCTCTTGGGCGGCCTCGCCAAGCCGGCGCTGGGCCAGGTCGATCCGAGCAGCCCATGGTTCGGCAAGCCGAGCTTCGTGCTGAAATACGCACCCGACGAGGCGCGCAAGCTGATGAGCGAGGCGGGCTTCAGCAAGAGCCAGCCGCTCAAGACCAAGTTCGTGGTGGCTTCGGGCGGCACCGGCCAGATGCTGTCGCTGCCCATGAACGAGGCCATCCAGGAGATGTTCAAGGAGGTCTACATCGACCTCGAATTCAAGGTGGTCGAGCTCGAGGCGCTCTACACGGCGTGGCGCGCCGGCGCCAAGGCCGACATGAACAAGGACGTGACAGCCAACAACATCGCCTACGTCACGTCCGATCCGGTCTACGCCATCACGCGCTTCTTCGCGTCCAACCAGGCCGCGCCCGTCGGCGTGAACTGGAGCTACTACTCCAATCCCGATGTCGACAAGCTGATCGACGAGGTGCTGACCACGTTCGATGCCGCCAAGCAGGACGCCCTGCTCGCCAAGGTGCACGAGAAGGTGGTCGACGACGCGGTCCTGATCTGGGTCGTCCACGACACCAACCCGCACGCGCTGTCGCCCAAGATCAAGTCGTATGTCCAGGCACAGCACTGGTTCCAGGACCTGACGACGGTCGGCGTCTAACCTCGCGCGACGACGAGAGCTTCTTCGAACTCCGGCGTGGCCAGACGAGCCAAGAAGTTGGCGAGCGCCATCTTGCCGACGATGCGCTGAGCCTCCGGCGAACCCGCGATCAGCCGTCCCTGGGTGATGGCGTCGCGGAACTGCTCGCGCGTGAAGGTGCTAAGGTCGGTCGCCGGCACCATCCCGGCCGGCGTGTTGGCGGCGTTGAGGCTGGCGGCACAGCCATAGAAAAGGCGCACGAGCTGCCGCATCAAACCGAGGCGAGCGCGCACAAGGCGACCGGGCTCCCGACCAAGCCAGGACCGCAGCAGCGCCACTTCCAGTTCCGGCGCAGCCGCAAAAAATGTTGAGAGCGTTGCGACATCGACCAGCGGATCGTTGCCGTAGGCGGTTTCCCAGTCGACAAGCCACAACCGATTGCCGTCGAAAAGGATGTTCCCAGGGTTGAGATCGTTGTGGCTGGAGACCAGCGTTTCACTGTCCCAGCGGTAGGCCTCGCGGATGCGCTCGAAACCCTCGCGATGACGATCGAGCAGGCCTGGGACGAACAGGCCGGAGTCGAGCAGGCGGCCAAGCAGGATTCCAATCATCGACGGATAGTCGAAGACCGGTGGAAAAGCCGGAATTGCCTGCAGCCGAGCGACAAGGCCACCGAGATCACGAACCACAGCCGCTGTCCCGCCGGCATAATCGGACAGTGGACACTCGGACACGAAATCCGTGATCGCCACGGCTGCCGCAGGATCGGCGTGGCGCACGGCCGGCGCAACGCCCGCCGCGGCCGCGGCCTGCATGCAGACATAGGCGCGATACGGGTCGCGGACCTCGTCTCGCCGGCATGACTCCAGGCGCAGCAGGTATGGCCGGCCGCCGACCTCGATCCTGTAGCTCGCGGCCGAAGCGCCCGACGTGATCGGTTCCAGTGACGTGACTGGCGAGCGGCCGAAGACCGCCGACAGCGCGATCCGCGCCCGCTCGCGACGGTCGTCCGGGATGCGATCGACGAGGTCGCTCAGCTGCACCCCAGCTTCTTCGCCAGCTCGATCATCGAATCGCCGACGGCGTTCCATTCGCCATCAGCCTTGAGATCGGTTTTCTGGTCGGGTCCATGTTCCTTGGGACGCAGCACGAACCCTGTCGACAGGCCGCACTTCTGCGCCGCCTTCAGGTCGCCGTTGTGGGCCGCGCACAGCATCACCTGGTGCGGCTGCAGGTACATGGTCTTGACCACGCCGAGGTAGGACTCGGGATCGGGCTTGTAGTGCCTGAACGTCTCGCCCGAGAAGCAGTGGTCCCAGGGGATGCCGCCGTTCTTGGCCATGTTGATCAGGAGCGCGACGTTGCCGTTGCTGAGCGTGGCCACGACGTACTTCTTCTTCATCATGCCGATGCCCTCGACCGAATCGGGCCACGGCCGGAGCTTGTGCCACAGGCGGGTGAACTCCCACGAGCCCTCCTCGCCCGGATGCTTCAGCCCGCGCTTGGCTAAAAGCATCTCGAAGGCTTCCTTGTGCAGCTCGTCGATGTTGGTCCACGGCAGCTCGCCCTTGCGCACGCGGTGCATCTGCGGCTGGTAGAGCCCGCGCCAGTCGTCGGCAAAGCTCGTCCAGTCGGTGTCCATGCCGTATTTCTTGCCGAGCTTGGGCAGGTCCTCGATCAGGCTGCCGCGCCAGTCGACCACGGTGCCGAACACGTCGAAGATGCAGACTTTCAGATCCGCGGGAACTTGGGCCATGGCTGTTTCCTCCGTCGGCGACAGTGTGGCGTCTGGCGATCCGCTTGGGTAGGGTCCGCGCATGGCCACCAGACCCAGCACGGTGAAAGGCACCGACGGCAAGCCGCGATGCGGCTGGGCGTCCGCCGATCCCCTCTACGAAAAATACCACGACAGCGAATGGGGGCGCCCGCTCAAGGACGACCATGCGCTGTTCGAGCTCCTGACATTGGAGGGCTGCCAGGCCGGCCTGTCGTGGATCACCGTGCTGCGCAAGCGCGAGCACTATCGCAAGGTCTATGACGGCTTCGATCCGAAGAAGATCGCGAAGTACACGCCGGCCAAGCTCGCCAGGCTCCTGGCCGATCCCGGCATCATCCGTCTCAAGGGCAAGATCGAGGCGAGCGTCAGCAACGCCCAGGCCTATCTCGCCCTCGTCGAGCGCGAGGGCTCGTTCTCGAAGTTCCTGTGGAACTTCGTCGGTGGCAAGCCGATCAAGCGCCGGCCGAAAAGCCTGAAAGACGTGCCCAGCAAGTCGCCCGAGAGCGACGCCCTGTCCAAGGCGCTGCAGAAGGCCGGCTTCAAGTTCGTGGGCTCCACCATCTGCTACGCCTTCATGCAGGCCTCGGGTATGGTCGACGACCATGTCGTGGGCTGCCATCGCCATCAGGATTGAATGATCGTGACCAAGCGTATTTTCATTGCCGCCCTCGGCACCGAGACCAACCAGTTCGTTCCCTTTCCGACCGGCCGGCGCGGCTACGAGGAGCATGGCGTGTGGCGTGGCGATGCCACCCGGCACGAGCCCACCAACTTCACCGCGCCGCTGCATGTCTGGCGCAAGGAGGCGGAGAAGCGCGGCTGGACGGTGATCGAGGGCCTGGCGACCTTCGCCGCGCCCTCCGGCACCACGGTGCGTTCCGTCTACGAAGGCTTCCGCGACGAGATCCTGGCCGGCATCAAGGCGGCGCTGCCGCTCGACGGCGTGCTGATCAACGTGCACGGCGCCATGGTGGCCGACGGCTACGACGACTGCGAAGGCGATCTTCTGTCGAAGGTCCGCGCCATCGTCGGCCCTGAAGTGGCGATCGGCGCGGAGTTCGACCTGCACTGCCATCTCAGCGCGCTGATGCTCGACAGCGCCGACGTGCTGATCGGCTACAAGGAGTACCCGCACACCGACACGATGGAACGCGCGGCCGAGCTGTTCGCCATCATCGCCGATACGATCGAAGGCAAGGTGAAGCCGGTGATGGCGCGCCACGACTGCCGCATGATCGCGCAGTACCGGACGTCGGTGCCGCCGATCAGCGAGTTCGTTACCCGCATGAAGTCGCTCGAGGGCAAGGACGGCATTCTCTCCGTGTCGCTGAGCCACGGCTTTTCGTTCGCCGACGTCGAGGATGTCGGCACCCGCACGCTGGTGGTCGCCGACGGCGACAAGGCCAAGGCGGAGAAGCTCGCCCGGCAGCTCGGGCAGGAGCTGTGGGACAACCGCGAGCGCTACGCGACCAAATACCTGTCGGTCAGCGAAGCGATGGAGCGCGCGGCCTCGCACAACCAAGGGCCCTTGGTGCTGGCCGATCGCGCCGACAATCCGGGCTCGGGCGCGCCGGGCGATTCGACCTTCGTGCTGCGCGCCTTGGTCGACAAGCAGATCGGCCCGGCGCTGTTCGGCGTGATGTGGGACCCGATGGCCTTTCGCATCGCCGAGGAGGCGGGCGAGGGCGCACGCATCAGGATGCGGCTCGGCGGCAAGTCGGGCGCGGTGAGCGGCGATCCGGTCGATCTCGACGTCACCGTGAAGAAGATCGCCCGCGGCGTGCGCCAGCCTTATGGGCCGGTGATGGTGCCGTTGGGCGACATGGCGCTGCTGTCGTCGGAGCATGTCGACGTGGCGATCTGCACGCTGCGCACCCAGACCTTCCATGCCGACGCCTTCAAGGCGGTCGGCGCCGATCCGGCCGACTATCGCGTGGTGGTCGTGAAGTCGGCGCAGCACTTCTATAACGGCTTCGTCGGGCTCGCGAAGGAGATCCTGTACGTCGCCTCGCCCGGCGCCGCCGATCCCGACGTCACGCGCTGGCCCTACACCAAGCGCAAGACGCCGTTCTGGCCGAAGGTGGCCGATCCCTGGAAGTGAATCCTCATGCTCCTCTCCCCCTTGGGGGAGAGGAGCATGAGATCAAAGCAGCGGCGTCAGCGCCTCGCGCGTGGTCTTGCCTTCGACCACCGGCACGACCTCGAACTCGACAACCTCCTGCCAGTCGGCGATCCAGCGCTGGAACAGGGTGATGTCGTCGGTCTCCATGAGCTGGAAGCAGCGGCCGAGATCGGCGCTGACGTAGCTCGCCACGAAGTTCAGCCCATCGGGCAGGCCGCGGCCGGCGTCGCGCAGCTTGCGGTAGACCGCCTTTCCATTCTGATTCCTGAACTTTTCGATAACCATGAACAGCATATTCGGCTCCCGATGAGTCCGCTAATCTAGCCCCATCGAGTTCAGGGGAACGACATGAAGATCGCCGTTGTCGGCGCCGCCGGGCGCATGGGCCAGATGCTGGTCCGCCGCATCGCAGCCACCGAAGGCATGAGCCTGGCCGGAGCCAGCGAATCGCCCAACAGCAACGCCGTCGGCCGCGACGCGGGCGAGGTCGCGGGCCTGGGGGCCTGCGGCGTGAAGATCACTGGTGACAGTGCTGCGGCCATTGCCGCCGCCAACACCGTGATCGATTTCACCGTGCCGGCCGCCACCGTGGCCCACGCAAGGATCGCGGCCGAGAAGGGCGTCGCCATGGTGATCGGCACGACCGGTCTGGATCCTGCCCAGACGGCGCTGATCCACGAAGCGGCGAAGAAGGTGCCGATCATGTGGGCCGCCAACATGGCGCTGGGCGTCAACATCCTGCTGGCGCTGGTCGAGAAGACCGCCTCGATGCTCGATCCCAGCTACGACATAGAAGTGCTGGAGATGCACCATCGCCACAAGATCGACGCGCCGTCAGGAACGGCACTGGCGCTGGGCCGCGCCGCCGCCGCCGGCCGCCAGGTCAAGCTGGAGGACGTCTGGCGCAAGAGCCGCGACGGCCATACCGGCGCGCGCCCCTCCGGCGAGATCGGCTTCGCCACCCTGCGCGGCGGCGAGGAGGTCGGCGTACACACGGTGATGTTCGCCGCCGCCGGCGAACGGCTGGAGCTCAGCCATCGCTCGTTCAGCCGCGAGACCTATGCCGCAGGCGCCGTGCGTGCGGCGCAATGGCTCGGCGGCAAGAAGCCCGGCCTTTATGGGATGAAGGACGTGCTCGGCCTCTAGGAACGCGACGTTGCCGGCGAACAGTGCATACACTGCCGTCAGCAGTGTGAGGGGCTTAGCGCCCTTTCCGCCCTTTCCGGTAGTCCCTGCGTAGTAGAGTTTACGGGAGTGCAGCCCTATCGGTTGGGCCTGCTTCCGAGTTTAGACAGTTGCGCTTATTGCGCTACCGGAATCGCGCGAGTTCGGAGAGCCGAACCCCAAGCCCGGCCCGTCCGAGTGCGAGCAGCCGGACGAGCCGTACGGTGTCAGCCGCAGCCTTCTTGGTCTCGGATCAACGATGCATAGAGCGGGAGCGCGGGAACCAACGCAACGACCCGTTTATATAACCATAGTTCATGATTGTCAAGAACTTCGGTCAGGATCGCCAGTTTCGTTCTTGCGACTTTTTGGGCTCCGTAGAGGGCCACGGCTGGCGGGTCGAAAGGGGCGATGCCACCACTCCTTGTGTTGCTGAACCCGAGTGCCGGCAGTGCTTTCAAAGCTCGTAACGAGCTACTGGTCCCATTTGTGCTCGTAGCGCGGTGCGCGCATCTCGGCCAGGGCAGCCTTCAGTTGCTCGGCGACGCGCTCGCGCTCGACCGGCGCCAGGAAGCGGCCGATCACCGCCCGGTTGCCGCGCGAGCTCACCACCAGCCGCTCGGCCTCGCCGAACAGCTCGACGCGCAGCCAGTAGGCATCGAGCCGGTGCTGCTCGCGTTCGCCGTCGGGCGCCACGCGGTCGATGATCAGCTCACGGTCGGTCAGCACCAGCGTCTCGCTGCGCCGCGCATCGAGATAGCTGCGCTTGAACAGGAACCACAGCAGCCAGATGTCGAGGCCCATGAAACCCATGACCGGCCAGGCGCCCAGGATGAGCAAGGGCAGGCCGATCGCCAGGTTGGCGGCAATGGCGACCCTGATCAGCCAGCGGAAGCCATATGGCGACAGGCTGCGGTGCGGCACCAGCGAGGTCGCGAAATGGACCGCCGGGGCCTCGGCTGCGGGGACTGGCGTTTCAGTCATGCTACAAGCCTATATGGCCCTGATGAAGCAAGCCGTCATCCCGGAATTCTTCGCCCGCCTCAAGAAGGCGATACCGGAACCCGAGACCGAGCTGGAATACGACAACGTCTATCAACTGCTGGTCGCCGTCGTGCTGTCCGCCCAGGCGACCGATGCCGGCGTCAACCGCGCCACGACGCCGTTGTTCGAGATCGTCAAGACGCCGCAGCAGATGGTGGCCTTGGGCGAGAGGAAGCTGATCGGCTACATCAAGACCATCGGCCTGTTCCGCATGAAGGCCAAGAACGTGATCGCGCTCTCGAAGTTGCTGATCGAGCGCCATGGCGGCGAGGTGCCGCACACGCACGAGGAGCTGCAGGCCCTGCCCGGCGTCGGCCGCAAGACCGCCAACGTGGTGATGAACGTGGCCTTCGGCGAGGCGACCATCGCCGTCGACACCCACATCTTCCGCGTCGGCAACCGGACCGGGCTGGCTCCAGGCAAGACCCCGCTCGAGGTCGAGCTGAAACTGTTGAAGCGCGTGCCCGAGGAGTACCGGCTGCACGCGCATCACTGGCTGATCCTGCACGGCCGCTACACTTGCAAGGCGCGGACACCCGAGTGTCCCAAGTGTGTGGTGAACGACCTCTGCGCGTTCAAGGGCAAGACGACGGCACTGTAGCCTCGGCAGGCTGGCCGAGGGATGGCGCTGTCTCCCTCGCCGAGATCGTCAAGCAGCGGCGGGATCCTTCTTCGCCTCGCCTTCAGCTTCCAGGGAAGCGACGGGAGATCGCCATGTCCCATCGTCGAGTTCGTCGACTTGCCTCGCTATGGACGCGGACACCATGCGCGAGAATGGTCCGAGATGAAGGTAGAAAGCCAACATCGTTGCCACGGCCTCGAGCGCGCCCGGATTCTCGCGGGCGCAATCCCGAAGCGCCTTGATGTAGTGTCCGAGCAGCAAGGGTTGCTCGACGATCACGCATTTGAAGAGGCGCATCAGCGCCGCCCAGTCGCCCAGGGCAATGCCGGCGATCCGCCGCGCCGGCTTTGCGCCGCCTCGCCTCGGCGGCCAGAAGCAGCGAAGCTCGCGCGCGACGCGGCTCACCCGTCCGAAGAAAGCGCGGGGTGCGTAGATCCGGTCGATGATGCTCTTGTAGTCCGCATACACATCGCGTCGCGGCCGCAGGGTATCGAAGTTGAGGCCGAGCGTGCATTGGTCGCCCCCGCCTCGTTCACTTGCCCTGTCCATGAGCCACATGGCGGGAAACATGCGCTTCTCTCGCTCGAGCCGCGCCGTGAGCTGCGTGTTGGCCAGGGCCGTGAGCAGGCCCACCATGCATACCGGTATGGCCGTGTCCTCGACACACTCCACCATGCCGTCGGCGATGCTGCCTTTCTCGGTATCGAAGCCGACGATGAAGCCCGCAATGACGAACATCCCGGCACGGTAGATCTTGTGAACGCTATCAGTGAGGCTTCGACGGGCGTTCTGCTTCTTCTGCATGGCAACCAGCGTATCGCCGTCAGGGCTTTCGACGCCTACGAACACGACGAAGAACCGCGCCTCGCGCATGAGGCCAAGCAGCACGTCGTCGTCGGCAAGGTTGATCGATGCCTCGGTCGAAAAGGCAAAGGGGTAGTCGTGTTGCCTTTGCCATTCGACGAGGTGCGGGAGAAAGGCCTTAACCGCCTTCTTGTTGCCGATGAAATTGTCGTCGACGAAATCGACATGCCCGCGGTAGCCGCCGCGGTAAAGGGCATCCAGCTCGCCCAACATCTGCGCGACGGTCTTCACACGCGGGTTGCGCCCATACAGCTCGATGATATCGCAGAATTCGCAGTTGAACGGGCAACCGCGCGAGAACTGGGTGGCGAAGTACAGATAATCACTCCGCCGGACGAGATCGAAACGGGGCACCGGAGACTTGGTGACGTCGACCTTGAATTTTTCCGCGGTGAATGTCCCTCGCCGCCGACCGGCTTCCCAGGCGGCAATGAATTCCTGGATGACGACCTCAGCTTCGCCGACGACGATAAAGTCGGCCCGGGCATAGAAATGTGTTTCCGAGGTCGCATCCGGACCGCCGACAACCACGACCTTGCCCCGATTCTGCGCCCTGGCGATGAAGTCCAGGCAGTCGAGGCGCTGGACATTCATGCCGCCCGTCATGACCAGGTCGGCCCAATCGAGGTCGGCTTCAGTGACATCCCTGACATTCCGGTCGATCAGCCGGCACGTCCATTCGGCAGGGAGCAGGGCCGCGACCGTCAGCAGCCCAAGCGGAACCGCGGAGTGCCGCGCACCGCCGACGCGGCACGTGGCCTTGTTGTTCCAGAACGTGTTCAGCGGGAACTTCGGCGATACCAGCAGCACGTTGCAGGGCTTGATCGACATGACTCTGCCCGAAATCGACTTGCGTGCAATGGAGGGACTCGTCTGTCATTGCCCGTCCAAGGGCGTGACAGCCTGTTGCTGTTGCTGTGGCTCTACGCCGCTTCGGCCAGGATCTTGTCGCTCTCGTTGTCGACCACGACCGCCGTGTCGAAGTAACGGATGTCGGGCGCCGCGCCGTAGCGCTCGGCGATGTAGGCCTGCCATTGCGGCGTATAAACGGCCTCGGCATCGGCGCGGCTCGTCCAAAGGTAGACGCCGCCGCCGATGCGGCTCTTGTCGTCGAACAGGTAGTACTTGCGCACCAGGCCTTTCATGCCGCGGTACTTGGGCGCCGAGCCCCTGAACAGCTCGGCGGCCTTCTTCGCATCGATGTCGGCGGGAAGCTTGAAATTCACGATGGCGGTGATCATGCGGCTTCTCCCAAGGCTTGGATGCCCCGCCAGCATAGCGAGGTTCAGCCTGCCGCCGCCAGCGCCGGAGTTCCCTTGGTTTCACCGGTGGTAGGGGCTGCCTCTGCCGGCGTCCGTTCCAGCGAGGCGGGTGCCGCCTGCACGACGACGGCCGCGCCTTCCTTGGCGAATTCGATACCCATGGCCGGGAAGACGTTGAACATGCGCTTCACGGCCTCGCGCTGGATGGCGGCCGGGTTGCCGGGCTTGGCGGTGAACTTGAAGCGGACCAGCAGGGCGTTGTCGGCGATGTCGGCCACGCCCTGCATCTTGAAGGGCGCGAGGATGTCGGCCTTGATCGCCGGGACTTCCATCATGTCCGCGCCGATCTTCTTCGCTGCCTTGCGCAGCTTCTCGATGTCGGTGTCGCGGGCGAAGCGCAGGTTGAACTTCACCGTGATCCAGTCGCGGCTGAAGTTGGTGATCTGGCCGAGCTGGCCGAACGGGATGGTGTGGACCTGGCCGTTCTGGTGGCGCAGCTTGATCGAGCGCAGGGTGAAGCCCTCGACCGTGCCCTTGGCCTTGCCGCAATCGATGTATTCGCCGACGCGGAAGGCATCGTCGGACAGGTAGAAGATGCCGGAGACGATGTCCTTTACCAGCGTCTGGCTGCCGAACGAGATCGCGATGCCGAACACCGAGGCGCCGGCGATCAGCGGCGTGATGTTCACGCCGAAGGATTCGAGCGCGATCATCACCGCCACGATGGCGATCAGGACAGCTCCGGTCGCGCGCAGCAGCGGCATCATGGTGCTGATGCGCGAGGCCGGCGGCGCCGTGGCATCGCCGTCGGCGATCGCCTCGGCGGCGCTCTTGGTCTTGTGCGCCATGTAGGGATCGGTCGCGTACTTGAACAGCTCCCACACGACGTAGGCAATGAACAGCGTGAATCCAGCGGTGCGGGACGAGCGTGTGATCTGGTCCCATTGCGCCTCGTCGGCCAGCGCCAGGACCTGGACGACCCAGCTCTCGGCGATCGTGACGCCAACGCTGATCAGCACGGCAACCCGCACGCACCGCGCCACGACGTCGGGCAGCTTCGGCATGTCGCTGGCCGGCGTGCGGCCCTGGAGCTGCGAATCGAGGCGACGCACGAAAGCCTGCATCAGGGTTTCGAACATCAGCACGCCGACCACGAGGACGAGGGTGA
>JAEZHS010000473.1 GCA_023436825.1 Pseudomonadota bacterium
TATTCCATCGAGGCCAGCGGCTCATCGATCGGCCGCACAAACAGGCCGGACACATGACCGCTCCTACTTCTCGCCAAAAGATGCTGATAAACCCCTTGCGAAACGGGGGCCGTCCACACATGACAGCATTGTGGACGGGGCACGCTTCTTGCTGTTCCATCGCGGACCATGACCGCACCGAATACGCTAAGCGCCACCGAGCTCGCGCAACGACTGGACGGCGGAACGGTGACCGCCGAGACGATCGTGCGCGCCCATCTCGAGCGCATCGACCGGCGCGACGCCGATGTGCTCGCCTGGTCGCATCTCGCCCGAGACGCTGCACTCGAACGCGCCAGGGTGCTCGATGGCGGGCCACGCCAGGGCCTGCTGCACGGCATCCCGATGGGCGTGAAGGACATCATCGATTCCGGCGACCAGCCCACGACCTACGGCTCTCCGATCTACAAGACGCACCAGCCGCTGGCCGACGCCGCCACCATCGCGCTGGCCAAGAACGAGGGTGCGATTTTGCTCGGCAAGACGGTCACCACCGAGTTCGCCAATCGACATCCCGGTGTGACGAAGAACCCGCACAATCCGGCGCATACGCCCGGCGGCTCCTCGTCGGGGTCGGCGGCGGCCGTCGCCGACTTCCAGGTCGTGCTGGCGACCGGCACGCAGACCGGCGGCTCGATGATCCGTCCCGGCGCGTTCTGCGGCATCGTCGCCTACAAGCCGAGCTACGGCCACTTCGCTCCGGCCGGCATGAAGGCGAACACCGAGTGGTTGGACACGATCGGCGCCTATGCGCGCACGATCGAGGACATCGCCCTGTTCCGCGCCGCGCTGATGGCGATGCCCTACCGGCCGATCGCCAAGCTCGACACGCCGCCGCGCATCGCCGTGTGCTTCACCCATCACAGGGCGGAGCTGTCGGCCGAAGGCACCAAGGCGGTGAACGATGCGGCGGCTCTGCTCGCCAAGGCGGGCGCGAAGGTCTCCGAGATCGATCTGCCGCCGCCGGTGAGCGACATGACGGAGGGTCAGCGGACGCTCAGCGCCTTCGACGGTCCACGTGCCCATGCCGACGAGGCGCGGCGCTTTCCCGAGCTTCTGAGCGAAAGCCTGAAGAAGGACAAGCTCGCGGCTGGTGCTGCGATCGACTACGCGACCTGGGTCGCCGCCCGCAAGCTCGGCGAGAAGGGCCGCGCCGCCGTCGACGCCCTGTTCAGTGACTTCGACGTCATCCTGACGGCGCCGGCGGTCGGCGAGGCGCCGGTCGGCCTGCACAGCACCGGCAAGGCGACGTTCAACCTGCTCTGGACCTATCTCTGGATGCCCTGCATCACGCTTCCGTTCACCAAGGGACCGACGGGTCTTCCGGTCGGCGTCCAGCTCGTCGGCCGTTGCCACGAGGACACGACCCTGCTCGACATCGCCGGTTGGGTGAGGAGCGCGCTATGAAGCCGCTCAGCGCCGCGGAAGCCGTCGCCCGCATCGAGGCAGGCACGCTCACTGCCGAAAAGCTGGTGCGCGACTGTCTCGACCGAATCGCCGAGCGCGAGCCTGCAGTGAAGGCATGGGCCTTCCTGAATCCCGACCTCGCCATCGCCCAGGCGCGGTCTGCCGACACCATGAGCGGCGGCATCCTGCGCGGCGTGCCCATCGGCGTGAAGGACATCATCGATACCCACGACATGCCGACCGGTCACAACTCGCCGATTTTCCAGGGCAAGATCCCCTTCGGCGACGCCGCCTGCGTGGCGCTCTGCCGGACGGCCAATGCCGTCATCATGGGCAAGACGGTGACGACCGAGTTCGCCAACCGTCATCCCGGACCGACCACCAACCCGCACGATCCCGGGCACACGCCAGGCGGTTCGTCGTCCGGCTCCGCGGCCGCTGTCGCCGACGGGCACGTGCCGCTCGCGTTCGGCACGCAGACCGGCGGCTCGGTGATCCGTCCTGCGGCCTATTGCGGCGTCATCGGCTACAAGCCGACCTTCAATGACTTCTCCCGCGTCGGCATCAAGATGCAGTGCCATTCGCTCGACACGCTCGGCCTGATGGCGCGCACGCTGGACGACATCGCCCTGTTCCGCGGCGCCGTGCTCAAGCTGCCGCCGGTCGCGATCGATCGCGGCATTGCACGGCCGCGCATCGGCTTCTGCCGCACGCCAATCTGGGACGAGGCCTCGGCCGACACCAGGAAGCTGCTCGAAGCGACGGTTGCCAGGCTTGCCGACAAGGGCGCCGCGGTCGTCGACGTCGCCTTCGCATCCGCCTTCAACGACATCCTCGACGATCACGGCGCCATCTCGGGCTGGGAGAGCGCGCGCAACTATGCCGACGAGCGGCTGCGCAATCCCGACAAGGTGAGCGGCGAGCTGATGGCCGGCCTGAAGCGCGGCCTGGAAGTCACGCTGGGGCGCTATGTCGCCGCGCAACGCAAGTCGGTCGCGTTCAAGGCGCACGTCGATTCCCTGTTCGACAAGGTCGACGTGCTCGTCTGTCCCAGCGCGCCGGGCGAGGCGCCGGCCGGCATCGAGTTCACCGGCGACCCGCGCTTCAACTCGATCTGGACCCTCGCCGGCACGCCCTGTGTTACCTTGCCCGCCGGCACCGGGACCAACGGCCTGCCGCTCGGCATCCAGCTCGTCGGGCTGCGTCATGAAGACGACCGACTGCTGTCCACGGCCGCTTGGGTGGCGGCGCACCTGAACTGAGGCCTCTCAATGCCCCGCATCAATGGCGAACGACTTCTGGCCGACCTGCGCCGCATCGCCGACTTCGGCCGCTACCAGACCGGCGTGCATCGCCCGCACCTGTCGCCTCAGGACGTCGAGAGCCGCCACTGGCTCGCCAACCGCATGAAGGAGGCGGGACTGGAGCCGGTGATCGACGGCGTGGGCAACGTGATCGGCCGCAGCCCAAAGACGGGGCCTCGGCTGCTGATGGGCTCGCATACCGACACCCAACCGCGGGGCGGTTGGCTCGATGGCGTGATGGGCGTGATCTACGGCCTCGAGGTGGCGCGCGCGCTCGCCGAGGATCCCGACACCGCCCATCTGGCCGTCGACGTCGCCTCGTGGGCCGACGAGGAGGGCCACTGGGGCGGCATGATCGGCTCCAAGAGCTTTATCGGCCGCATCAGCGAGGCCGACATCGACAATGCCCGCCATCGCGACGATGGCAGCAAGATGCGCGACGCGCTGAAGGCAGCGGGCCTCGACAAGGCGCCGCGCATCGAGTTGGAGGAGGGGCGCTACCGCTGCTACCTCGAGGCGCACATCGAGCAGGGCGGCGTGCTGGAGCATACCGGCAAGCGCATCGGCGTGGTCACCGCGATCGTCGGCATCTACCAGTATCGCCTGACCTTCAGCGGCATCCAGAATCACGCCGGCACGACGCCGATGCCGATCCGCAAGGATGCGGGTGTGGCCATGATGCGGCTCTACAACGAGGTGATGGAGCGCTTTCCCGCGCTCGCCGGGCCGCGCAGCGTCTGGACCGTGGGCAAGATGTCGGTCGAGCCGGGCGCGCCCGCCATCATCCCGGGCAAGGCCGAGATGATCCTGCAGTTCCGCGACGCCGGCCCGGCGGTGCTGCAACGCCTGCAAGCCTGCCTCGGCGAGATCGTCGAAGCGCACATCAAGCGCGGCCCCTGTGCCATCGAGTGCGTCAACCTCGGCCGCACCATGCCGGCGCCCATGGAAGAGCGCCTGCAGGAGGCACTCGACGACGCGGCAGAGAAGCATGCCGCCGGCCAGCACATGCGCATGCCCTCGGGCGCAGGCCACGACGCGCAGATCCTGGCCCAGCGCCTGCCCGCAGCCATGATGTTCGTGCCGTCGATCGGCGGCATCTCGCATCATTTCACTGAGAATACGGCGGATGAGGACATCGTGTTGGGCTGCCAGGTGTTCGCCGACGCTGCGGCAAAGATTCTCAAGGGGAACTAGGGCCAAAACTCAATACGGAATGATCGTCTACTGCTGCTTCCTGGTCGATTGCGGACATTGAGCACGTTGGGCAGTTCGTCAGGAATTGACCCGAGACCGACATGCGTAGCGCCAACAGTCCATATCTTCGTTGTTTACGCGTATGCTGCCATTCTACTCGTTGCTGCCGGTGCTCACTTGCCGGGCCGGTCCCGGTCCACGCGCTAGCATCTTGACGCGATAGAGTCCCTCGCGCGCGGTTATGTACAGCGTCTGCTTGCGAGGTCCGGCGAAGGCGGCGTTTGGCGGGCCGGCGACCCAGCTTGATCGTGCCGAGATAGCCACCCTCGATGGCGGGCTCCCGTCCCGACGACCTGGGAAACACCGTTCAGCAATTGCCCCCGGTCTGACGCTAGCATGGGGCATGCAACGGGTGCCCTTGTCCAGATCCCGCGATCGCGAACTATTGGAAACGGCACTGCGCAACGCAGGGTTTCCAGATTGAGCAGGCGCGTGGGCGCGACGACACGGCGTCTCCAACGTCAGCTGTTGGCCCGAAACTGACGTCCCAACAGAACGACCACATGTCTGCTATCGGGTGACAAGCAGGCATCATTGCTCAGGACGTGCTCCGTCAGCTTCTGACCCAAAGCGGACATTGGCACAGTCCAGCGCGATGAGAGATGATAATGGCGGGCGATCACACGTGCGTTCGGGAGGTGTGACATGCGGCCTACACGCCGACGGCTCCTCGGATTAGCGGGTGCGCTCGCCGTACTTGCCGGCCCGGTCGCTTCGCCCAGGTCCCAGAACATCGGCTGGCCGAACAAACCGATCCACATCATCGTCCCCGGCGGTCCCGGTGGCGTCATCGACATCCGCGCGCGCTGGCTGGCCGAGCACCTGTCGCCGGCCCTGGGGAAGCCGATCGTGGTCGAGAACCGAACCGGCGCTGGCGGCAACCTGGGCATGGCGGCGGCGGCCCGCAGCGGCCCCGACGGCTACACGCTCGTCATCATCCATATCGGCACCATGGCACTCAATCCGCACCTCTATGCGAATCCCGGCTACGATCCCTTGACCGACATCATGCCGATTACGCGCCTTGGCGTCGGCCCGCAGGTGCTCGCCGTGCACAAGGACGTGCCGGCGCGGTCGGTAGCGGAGTTGCTCGCGCTTGCCAAGGCAAGGCCCGGCGAACTGACCTTCGTCTCGCCGGGCAACGGCACGCCGGGGCATCTAGCCGGCAGCCTGCTGATGCATCTCACCGGGATCAAGGCCACACACATTCCCTACAAGAGCGGGGCACAGGCGGTCCAGGACCTGATCGCCGGCCACGTGACCTTCACCTTCGAGAGCCTGACCTTGCTGGGGCCCTTCGTGCAGGACGGCCGGTTGCGGGTACTGGCGGTCACCTCGGCCCGACGCGCAAAGTCCATGCCCGAACTGCCGACCATGGCCGAAGCCGGCGTGGCGGGTTACGAACTCACCGCCTGGGCCGGCATCGGCGCGCCGGCAGGCACGCCGCGGCCCGTCATCGATCGCCTGTACGGCGAGATCGCCAAGGTGCTGGCGACGCCCGAGGCGATCGCGTGGTTCGAAGCGTTCGGCGTCGAGCCGGGCGGCGATCCGCCCGACGCCTTCGCCGGCCTGGTGCGCACCGAGTACGCCCGGTTCGGCGAGGTCATCCGCGCCATGGGCATCAAGGCCGAGTAGGGCTTATGTCGTCTTTGCGGTGCGGCCCTAATTTAATGAATCCACGCTCCGGGAGGATACCCAATGAGCTTTGTTCAACGCGGACAAATATGCGGGCTCCTCTCGTTCCTTGTCTGCTTCTGGCCCATTGCGTCGGTTCGCAGCGCGCGCCGGCAGGGCAGCTATCGGTAGTAGACCGGACCAATGCCGTGGGCCCTGCAACTGACGCGAATGACCCATAGCGGACATCGCGGACCTGCTTGTTCGATCACCTCTTCGGTTACGGCGAGCACGGAGCTGCCAATGCAAAACGCCTTTGCGCTCTTCATGTCGATCCCAAACTCGCCCGAGGTTCTGGCGGGAAATGGCTAGATGTGGAATGTTCGAAGTGCCACCAGCAGTTGGTTTTCTTGCTAAATGGCAGCCCGCCTCTTACACTTGGTGGCACCAATGGGAGCGACGGTCTTGGCGCGGGAGCAGCGAAGACTGGCCGCAATACTGGCGGCGGATGTGGTCGGCTACGCGCGACTGATGGGCCGCGACGAGAGCGGTACGCTTGCCCGATTGAAGGAACATCGCCGCGAACGGCTTGAGCCGGCACTTGCCCGCAATACCGGGCGATTGGTCAAGCTGACGGGGGACGGGGCTCTCGTGGAGTTCGGTAGCGCGGTCGATGCGCTGCGCGCCGCCATCGAGTTCCAGCAGGCTGTATTCGACGTCAACCGCGATCGTCCCGACGAACATCGCATTGATTTTCGCATCGGCATGCATGTCGGCGATCTAATCGTTGATGGCGACGACCTGATTGGCGACGCGGTCAATATTGCAGCCCGTCTCGAAGCAGCAGCGATGCCGGGAGGCATCATCGTGTCGCGGGCGGTGCGCGAAGCCGTTGACGGTCGCCTCGATGCTAGGCTCCATGCCTTGGGCGAACTCGCTCTCAAGAACATAGACCGGCCGGTAAGGGCGTTCCGCGTGGAATGGGACGAGGGCGCCTGGCGGGCAGGAGCGCTGGCGGAACTCGGCTCGGCGGTTTCTCCGGCACCGGCCCTCACGCTGCCCGACAAGCCTTCGATTGCAGTACTGCGGTTCCAGAATATGGGCGGCGGTCCCGAGCAGGAATACTTCGCCGATGGAATGGTCGAAGACATCATCACCGGCCTATCGCGCTTCAGGTCGCTGTTTGTGATCGCCCGCAACTCGAGCTTTGCCTACAAGGGCTCGCCGGACGTTCGGCAGGTCGGCCGCGAACTTGGCGTGCGTTACGTGCTCGAAGGAAGCGTGCGAAAGGCGGGGGTGCGGGTGCGGATTACCGGCCAGCTCGTCGATGCCGCGACGGGCGTGCACCTTTGGGCCGACCGGTTTGACGGCGAGCTCGCCGATGTGTTCGAGCTGCAGGACCGCATCACCTCCTGCGTGGTTGGCGTCATTGCGCCCATGGTGGAGCGAGCCGAGCTCGAAAGGGCGCGCTGCAAGCCGGCGGCCAGCCTGCAAGCGTACGAGAAGGTGCTGCGTGCCGTTGCCCTGGAACGGAGCCGGTCACGCAGCGATCTCGAAGAAGCCATCCGTATCCTGCGCGAGGTCATACGGAGCGATCCCGAGTATGCGCGCGCCTACGCCCAGCTTTCGAGGATGTGCTGGGTCTACATTGGCCAGGGGTTTGGCCACCGTGATCATGCGCTGGTTTCGGATTTTGTCGCCCTGGCGCAAAGGGGACTCGAGCTCGATCCCACGGATGCCCATGTGATGGGTATTGCTGCCCTGGCCATTGCCTATGGCGGCGGCGATATGCAGGCCGGGGTGGATCTTGCGGAAAAGGCCATCAGGCTGAACCCGAACTTTGCCACCGCCTATTTGGTGGGCGGTGTATTGAATGGCTATCTCGGCGAGGTCGATCGGGCCATCGAGTGCACCCGGCACGCCGAACGGCTCAATCCGCTGGCTGCTTCCTTTTCCTCGAACGACGTCCGGTTCATCGCGTCCTTTGGTGTCAGTGACCATGAGGCCGTTGTCGAGGCGACGGCCCGCGCCCTGCGCGAGCATCCGAACTCCGGACCCGCGTTGCGCTATCGCGGGGCGAGCCTCGCTCTGCTCGGCCGGATCGAAGAAGCGCGCAAGGTCGTCGGTCGCCTGATCGAGACGAGACCCGGCTACTGCATCGCCGAGGTCCGCCGCCATTACGAGTTCGACCTGAACAACCCGTTCAGGAAGCCAGGCGTGACCGAGTCCCTCTACCGTGGGCTCCGGCTTGCGGGGCTCCCTGAATGAGCGGGCAGCGCCGCCTCGCCGCACCGGTCCGGCGAACCAAGGAGCAGATGAACGAAGTCGCGCGCAAGCATGGCACCGAGTTCAAGTGATCGATCAGCGCAGAGTCCACAGTTGGAGCATCGCAGCTGATCAAAGCACGACCGCTATTGGCCCGAAACTGACGTCCCAACAGCACGACCATATGCCTCCTCGGGCTCTACGGCGCGGGCCAGGATCTCCTCGTCGACGCGCCGTCCGGAAACGTTCGCGGCGCCGGCCTTGCCGTCGCCGAGCTCACCTTCGAGCACAGCCTCGCCGGCGTGCGACCCGCCGAGTCCTTCATGCTTTTCGCCGCCGACAAATGCGGCCCCGGCGCCTACAACCTGCCGCTCTACCTAGCCTTTGCCGACCCCATGTACTGTGCCAGGCTCATGCTGCCCCCGATGATCAAGGGATTCCGCTTCCACATCATCGACATGGACAATACGGCCGGCGACAGCGTGATCGGGCTCGATGCGCCGGAAGATAGCTACCACATCGCTGCGCTGCTCCGCGACAACGAGCGGTTCGGCATCGACCGCATCGTCTCCCGGACCTATGACGAGCCGGCCGCGGCCGTGTCGGCGCAGCGTCTGCACTCGATTGCCGGCAAGTACACCGGCAAAGACGACCCTGTCGCGTTCCTCAGGAACCAGGGGATCTTCCCGGCACCGGAAGAAATCATCTCGCCCTTCGCCAAGGCGCACTTCGTGGGGCGACGCACGCGGCTCCCACGTCATGCCGCTCATGCCTGTGCCGCTCAACACGCCGATGACCGGCATCTACTGCCTGCCCATCATATCTTGCGTCGGCTTCTCTATCGACAAGCAAGGCCGCTTTTCGGAGTCCCATACGGATTTCTTCGACAACCTGGCATGGGACGAGGTCCGGCAACGCGCCCAGCGCAAGGCGATCGAGATGCGCAGCCAGGGCTGGTCTGGCGCCGCGATGCTGCCCTATGCAGAGCTGGAATATGGCGGCTTCCGCGACACCGTGAGTGAACTGGTGAAGCGCTTCAAGATACGCGACGAACGTAAGGCAGCAGCCGAGTAAATCGGCGCCATCCTTGTGTACAAGCCAGGACGATGGGCCCAGATCTGCCCGCCGTCGATCCCGGCAATGTCTGCTGGTGGCCGCTCTCTGACAAACCGCTCGACGTAGCCAATGTCCGAGTTCGGCCCAGAAGGGGACGAGCACGCTCTCTCGGGTCTTACCCTAGCTGACACAACGGTGTCAGTAGTCGGGCGTTAACGTCGATGTCTCATGGCAGGAGGACATCATGGCTTCGACGCGTGTCGACTACACGACCATGGAATGGACCTCGGGCGTTCCCTTCTATGGACCCGCCGCGGTCTACGACGGCAAGGACATCGTGCAGCTCAAGGTGCTGAGCGACCGGCGCAGGGACGGCGGCGGCATCGCCTGGCTGGTGAAGATGACGCCGCCGGCCGGCAAGCTGATCAAGATCGTGGCCGTCGCCTTGTCCGACGAACATATCTTCTCGCTGCAGGGCGGCCGCAGCACCAAGAGCGGCGAGCGGGCGCAGGGATCGGGCGGCTACGGCCTCAATCCCAAGGGCCAGCCGCACAGCGCCATGATCGCCGAGGAGACGACGGCGCTGGTGATCTATGCCGGCGAGCCCGACGAGATCCGCGCGATGGAGGTCGTCGATATCGCCGAGGCGGCCTAGCCGGTTGACGCGCCAGACTTGGCCCTTTACGGCACGCAAAAAGTCGCGAAAACGAAACTGGTGAACCTGACCGCAGTTGTTGACAGAAGTGTACTGTGATTATATTATCGGCCAGTTACGTTGCGTCCCCGCACTGCCGCTCTTTGCATCGTTGATCCGAGACCCAAAAGGCTGCGCCTGACAGCGCACGTGGCCCGTCCGGTCGCTTGCCTCCGGACGAGCCGGCTTGGGCTCCCCCCGCCCGCGAGTGTGGCCCCACTAATAGGGGTGCAGTCCAGCGCATTCCACTACGAAGGGACTACCGGAAAGGGCGGAAAGGGCGGAAAATGTCGAGCGCTGTTGCCAGCAGTGCATGCACCGACCCGACCGCTAGGTGTCGCTCTCCTTGCGCCAGATACCCAGCAGGAAGACCGTGCGTTCGCCGCGCCGTCCGGCCTGCTTCTGGACCTCGTCGAGGCCGACGCCGCGGCGCTCCATCCAGCCATCGAGGACGCGCTTGGCCACCCAGCCGATCACGAGGAACGTGCCGAAGTAGATCGTGGCCACGGTGAGCGCCCACATGGCGCAAGCATAGGCCTGCTCAGGGGTCCTCGACCAGCGCCTTGAGCCTGGCCAGCGCGGTATCCCATTGCCGCGCAACGTGCTCGAGGTATTCCTGGGCGCTCACGATCGGCCGGGGATCGAGGGCAAAGCGGCTCTCGCGGCCGGCCTTCACCGAGAAGACGACGCCGACCTCCTCTAGAACGCGCAGGTGCTTGGTCACCGCTTGGCGCGTCAGCCTGGTGCCTTCGGTGAGCCGCGCGATCGACAGCGGCTCGCCGTTGGTGAGCTTCGCCAGCAGGCCAAGGCGCGTCTCGTCGCCCAAGGCGGCGAAGACGTTGGCGCGGGTGCGAAGCGCTGCCGCCGCGCTAGGCATGCTGCTGGAGGTATTGGGCGATGTTCTGCATCTGAATCTCCCAACCACCTTGGTTGCTGCGGAAGGCCGTGTCACGGCGATGCGCCGGCAGCTTGTCGAAACCGGATTCCACGACTTTGAGTCGCGTGCCGGTCGCCGTCTTCTCCAGGGTGAACTCGACCAGGGTTGGCGTCTCCTTGCTGTAGTCAGCGTCGGGCTCGACGGCGTAGGGATGCCAGGTAAAGGAGAACAGGCGCTCAGGTTCGACCTTCTGCACGACGGCCTCCCATTTGAGGTGCTCGTAGCCCGGATAGGTGACGTGCCCGGTCGAGCGCGCGCCCGGCGCGAAGGGCCCGTCGAGCTTGACGCGGAACCACGCGCCGAACTCGATGTGGTCGGTCAGCGCCTTCCAGACCCGCGAGACGGAGGCCTTGAGATCCACGGTCTTTTCGATGCGATCGGTCATAGGCAACCTCCTGGTTGCCGGTTGATGTAGGCGGCGTTCCGGCAATATGCAACCAAAAAGTTGCTTTTCAAGGGCCCTCATGCGCTTCCGGACCGCACGCGTCCCCGCGCGCCTCATGAATCATGAGCGCGTTGGGGTGGACGGCCCCTAACGGCATCGATGTGCCAAAATGAGGTCGTTGAGGTCTCATTCGAAGGAGCCGTCCATGGCCAAATTAACACGAATCGGTATCGATACGTCGAAGAGCGTGTTC
>JAEZHS010000480.1 GCA_023436825.1 Pseudomonadota bacterium
GAACACGCTCTTCGACGTATCGATACCGATTCGTGTTAATTTGGCCATGGACGGCTCCTTCGAATGAGACCTCAACGACCTCATTTTGGCACATCGATGCCGTTAGGGGCCGTCCACCCCAACGCGCATCCTGCGCGCTCATGATCATGAGCGCGCGAGACGCGCGCGGTCCGGAAGAAGATGACGAGGAGGAAAGTCGTGCGTTACGCCAAGAAGGCGATGATCGTGGCTCCGCAGCCGGAGCCGACCGAAGCGGGAGCCGATGTCCTGCGCGAAGGCGGCAACGCCGTCGATGCCGGCATCGCCTGCGCGCTGGTGCAGGGCGTGGTCGATCCGATGATGTGCGGCATCGCCGGTTTCGGGTCCTGCGGCATCTACATGCCGGGCAAGAAGTTCCACGGCTATATCGACGCCCATGCCCCGGCGCCGCTCGGCGCACGGCCCGACATGTGGGCCAACCTGATCGAAAGCGAGGCGCGCGACGGCTACGGCTTCATCCTGAAGGGCAGGGTGAACGACATCGGCTACAAGTCGATCTGCGCGCCGGCGAACCTGAAGATGTACTACGAGGCGCACAAGGAGCACGGCAGCCTGCCGTGGCCGCGCATCGTCGAGCCTGCAATCGCCTGGGCCGA
This sequence comes from Pseudomonadota bacterium, assembly GCA_023436825.1. The sequence goes on from JAEZHS010000480.1 coordinate 636, forward strand.
GGGCGGTTGGACCGTGCGCCCGCACGTCCACTACCGGTGGTCCGACGATGGCGCCTTCGGCCGCGCGCCCAACCACGAGCGCACCGGCTTCACGCCGGCCGCCCGCGCGCTCTTCTGCCGTCCCGACGGGGGCCCCAAGCGCGTCGGTGACCGCGTCGTCAATCGCGACTACGGCCAGGTGCTGCGCGCCATCGCCAAGGATGGCGCCGACGTCTTCTATTCCGGCGAAGTCGGCCGGACGATCGCCGAGGACATGAACAAGAACAACGCGTTGCTCTCCGCCGAGGACCTCAAGGCGTGGAAGACGGTGCGCAACCCGCCTCTTTGGGGTGACTATCGCGGCTATCGCGTCTCGACCAACCAGCCGCCCGGCGGCGGCGTCATGCTGCTCGAGATGCTGAACATCCTGGAGAACTTCGATCTCCGCGGCCTGGAGCACAATGCCACTGAGTATGTCCGCATCGTCAGCGAAGCGATGAAGCGCGCCACCATCGACAAGGACGCCCATGTGGGCGATCCGAAGTTCGTCGACGTCCCGGTCGAGCGGCTGATCTCGAAGTCCTATGCCAAGACCCTGGCGGGCGAGATCATGCGCGGCGTGAAGGCCCAAGTGCCGCGCTTCAACTCGGGTGCGGTCTCCAAGGACACCACCCACATCTCCGTCCTCGACAAGGACGGCAACTGCTTCACCATGACCCATTCGCTTGGCATGCCGTCGGGCGTGGTCACGCCGGGCCTGGGCTTCATGTACAACGGCTGCATGGGCGTGTTCGATCCGCGGCCGGACCGCGCAGGATCGATCGCGCCGGGCAAGGCGCGCTTCAGCTCAGTCGTGCCCTCGATCATCTTCAAGGATGGCAAGCCCCATCTCATCATCGGCGCGCCGGGCGCCACGCAGATCGCCATGGGCGTGCTGCACGTCGTGCTGAACGCTCTGGATTTCGACATGACCATGGTCGAGGCGGTGAGCGCAGCGCGCTTCTCGGCGACGTCCGATGCGATCGACGTCTCCAACCGCATCCAGTTCCGGGTCGAGCGCGAGCTGCAGGACCTGGGCTATCCGGTGGTGCGCAGCCCCTACACGTTCGGCTTTGCAGCCGTGCACGGCATTCGGGTGCACGATGATGGTCTCGATGGCGGCGCCGATCCCGGCCATGACGGCGTGGTGATCGCCGTCTGACGCGACAGGAGCGGACGCATGAGCACACGCGACATGACGCAATGGGAAACTGCGATCTGCAAGGTCGTGAGCAAGGACGAGGAGGAGGAGATCGTGGTTCGCGGCCATCGCCTCAGTGAGCTGGTCGGCCGCACCTCCTTCGCCGAGGCGATGTTCCTGATGCTGCAGGGCAGGCTGCCGACGCCGGGCCAGGCGCGGGTACTGGATGCGTTGCTGGTCGCCTCCATCGAGCATGGTATCGCGCCGCCGTCGATGATCAGCCGCTGCTTCGCATCCTACGGCACATCGATCCAGGCGGCGGTGGGCAGCGGCATCGCCGCCTTCGGCGATCGCATGGGAGGCCTGGGCGAGCAGCTGGCGCAGCTGATGGCCGGGCGCCTCGCGCCGTTGGGCGGCCCGGCGACGATCGGCGAGGAGCAATTGCGCGTCGTTGCCCGGGCCATCGTCGACGGTGCGTTGCGGGACGGAAGTCGCGTTCCCCGTTTCGGCATCCCGTTGCACGGGGCAGATCCGCGTGCGCCCAGGCTGTTGGCGGTGGCGCGTGAGCACGCCATCCATGGAGCCTATTGCCGATTGGCCGAATTGATCGAGGCCGAGCTTGCGGCGGCGCGCGGCGGCAAGGCCGTGCCGATGAATCTCGACGGCGTCGGGGCGGCGATAGCGCTCGACCTCGGCTTCGACTGGCGGGCGACTCGCCTGTTCCTGCTGACGGCGCGCAGCGTCAGCATGGGTGCGCACTTCCTCGAGGAACAGGCCCAGGATACGACCTGGCGGCATCTCCGGGCCGACCAGATCACCTACGTCGGCGCTGACCCGGACCAGAGATAGGCCTGCGTGCTACAGGTCCGCGACGTGTGGTAATTGCCACATAACGAGGCCCCGACCGGGCCTAGCTTCCCCGCAGTTTTTTGCGTTCAGGGAGGCGTTCATGTCGGTCATGGATGCGAGCCGCACAGTCCTATCGGCTGCCAAGGGCAGCGAGAGGAAGCGCTGGCGGACTCTGCAGAAACGCATCGAGAGAGCGCGGGATCTGCGCCGGGCGGGCAATCAGGCAGAGCAGGCCATGTGGGAACTGCTGTGCACCCGGCCTCTCGGCGGGGCGCGTTTCCGGCGCCTACAGCCGATCGGCCCCTACCTTGCCGCCTTCGTCTGCACCACGAAGAAGCTGGTGATCGAGATCGACGGCGAGGACGATGCCGTCCGCACCCAGTTCATGCAGCTGCTGGGCTGGCGGGTCGCGCGTTTTGTGCCGAAGGACGTCATCGACGACCCTGAGGAGGCCTGGCAGGAGATCTTCCGTCTGCTGAAGACGCCCCCGAACGCCGAGGCCGTCCAAGGCAAAGCCCACTCATGATGAAATAGATGACCTCACCCTGAGGAGCGGTCCGCAGGACCGCGTCTCGAAGGGTGGGTACGAGCACCGCGTTCGTTGCCCATCCTTCGAGACGGCAAGCGCGCATGTGAATGCGCGTAATCGCGCCTCCTCAGCGATGAGGTCATGCTCTAAACCGGCATCGTCCGCTTCTGGTGCGCCCGACCTATCTTGGCCACTTCGGGATTGTGGCCGGAGATGATGCGCACTCCTTCGTCGAGGCTCGCGGCGATCTTCTCGGGCGTGGCGCCCTCCAGGAAGGCGAGCTTGTTCCATTTGCAGGCGGAAAAGACGCGGGCACGGGCACGTTCCATTTCCGGCGGGTAGGGCCGGCGCTGCAGGCTGGTGTAGCCCAGCGATAGACCCAGATCGCCCGGTCCCAGCTCGGCAAAACCCAGTCCAGGCACCGCCAAGATCTCCTCGCAATGCTCGACTCCAGGTGGGCTTTCGATCTTTACGCCGAGCAGAAGCTCGCCCTGCGGATTGAGCGGCCAAGGCTCGCAGCGGGCAAAATACTCTTGTTGATCAATGCCCCAGATGGGGGCTGCGGTCGGCTCCGAACCGCGGCCGCGACTGCCGATGCCGATCTTGCCGATGCCTGTTTTATGGTGCGGGAAGCGGCAGGCGCGCACGAACTCCTTCACGGCGTCAGCCGACTCCGCCTGGCAGAGCAGGATGCCGTGCACGCCGCGTCCCAGGATCTGGCGGAACTGCCAGGCGTTGTAGGCGACCGACGGGCCGTCGATACCGTTGACCGGCGCCTCGACAATGACGGTGGGCGTGCGATGGCCCGAGTTGGTCGGCCCGCCATCGACCAGGCCGCGCATGTAGTCCGACAGGCCCTTCATGTCGAAGTCGCCGTGTTCCATGCCGACGTTGATGTAGTCGGCCCAGGTCTTGGCGTCCTGGCGCCCCTGCTCGTAGGTCAGAACGTGCCCGGTGTGCGGGCCGTCATAGTAGAGGGCCTGACCCGCCTCGAGCAGTTCTACGGCGCGATTGATGCGTTTCGCCATCTGGGCTTCCTCCGTTTTCTTGGAGT
>JAEZHS010000641.1 GCA_023436825.1 Pseudomonadota bacterium
TGGCGGCACCACCCAGGCCGCCGACGACGGCGCCTGCCGCCGGGTTGCCTGCGGCCGCGCCGACCAGCGCACCGCCGCCGGCGCCGATCGCACCGCCGGTCAGCGCGCGATCGACCGGACGGTCACCGCAGGCCGCGGTGGCCAACGCAATCGCGCCGATGACGACAAGGGACTTGACACGCAACATGAATGCCTCCTCGTGATCCATTCACTGAAAACGGCTGAATGGGTGTGGAGGTTGCGCGAGCGCGACAGGGCGCCCTTGTGCGGCCACTAAGCGGCCACTCCGGCGCCCGCTGCTTCAATGCGAGGGCGCGCGTTCCCTGGACAATTGGCGCAACGCTCGCCGGCCAGCCTGGGCGACATCGACGCCGCCGCGATTGGAAAGGACCACGATGCCGAGCCGGCGGGCCGGCATCATGCCCATATAGCTCGACGCATTGTTCAGGCCGCCGTTCTTGTCGATCACGGTTGGTGCGGCGGAATTGTCGATCTCCCATGCTAGCGCCTGGGCGCTGTGTGGACCGGTGATGACTGCCGGAGCTCGCGCCAGAGTCATGGCTTGGCTGAGCAGTGGTGGGATGCCGCCGCCTTCGCCCATGTTGGCGTTGAGGAAGGCGGCGAGATCGCGCACGGAACTGTACATCTGTCCTGTGCCCGGCCAGTCGTAATAGGTCTGCTGATCGCCCGGTCGACCGATGGCGACGCCGTCTTCGGAGTAGCCCTGAACGGCGCGCTGCAGGAGAGGAGGCGGCAGATCGCTTCGGCCGTCCTTGCCGTGTCGGGGAATCCAGCTGGCGTTCATGCCGAGCGGCTCGAAGATTGTCTGTTCGGCAAGGTCGCCGACGGAAGAACCGAGGCCGCTCTCCAGCGCGAGCTGCAGCAGGATGAAGCCGGCGTGGGTGTAGATATGTTGCCGGCCGGGCTGGTGAGCGGCATCGGCGCTCCATGCGTTGAGCGCTTCGCGGAAGCTCGCCGGCGTATAGCGTGTCGTCGGCCACGGCGGATGGTCGTGCGGCAACAGAAGCCCCGAAGTATGGGTTGCGAGCTGGCCCACGGTGACGCGCCGGATATCGCCGCCGGTGGACAGCTCCGGCACGTACGTCGAGACGGGATCGCCGAGGGCCATCTTGCCCTGTTGCACGGCGACGGCGAGCAGCGTCGCCTCGAACGGCTTGCGCAGCGACGCGATGTTGAACAGCGAGTCGGGCGTTATCGGTCGCCGCTCGGCGAGATTGGCGAACCCTCCATCAAAGAACAGCAGTCGGCCGTCGATGCAGACGGCGATGGCTAGGCCCCCGCCGCCATCGGCAGGCAGCAAGGTGAGGATCTCATCCTGGACGATTCTTCGCACTGGCTCCTGAGCTTCGACACGCGGTATGAAGAATGAACCGAGCATTGGCGTGGCGAGAATCGCGAGCGCGAGAGTTCGCATGTGCCTCTTCCGATCCTGGGTGTCACTCCTTCCTCGGCCAGATGGTGCTTGATCGGATCATCTTCAATTCGAGCGGTGCTCCCCGGCGCTACTTGTTCGGATTGATCAGGAACTTTTCACCCGTTGCGCGCTTGCCGTAAACGGCGATGTTCGCGAGGTCGAGCACCTCGGGCAGCGACACGACCTTGGTGTAATGGCTGGCGAAGGTCGTCTTCAGGTTCTTGACCACGCGCTCGCGCAGCGGCGCCTGGCCGGGGCGGCCGATCTTCTGCAGGAACGGCGTGAGCAGCCAGCCGCCGACCCCCCAGGCGGTGCCGTAGTTGCGCGTCAGCTCGACCGGGCCGGTGTTGAGGCTGCCGTAGATGTAGACCTGCTTGTGCGTCGTCGAGCCGTAGCGGCTGTACTCCTTGGCGGTTTTGTTGAGCGCCATCTCCATCGCGGTCAGGATCTGGCTGGCGAGCTTGCCGCCGCCGATCGCGTCGAAGGCGATGGTGGCGCCGGTCTCGACCAGCGCCTGCGTCAGCGCCTCCATGAAGTCGGGAGAGGTCGAGTCCAAAACATGCTTGGCGCCGATGCCGCGCAGCAGCTTGGCCTGCTCGGCGCTGCGCACGATGTTGACCAGGGGAATGCCGTCCTCCTGGCAGATCCTGTTCAACATCTGGCCGAGGTTGGAGGCCGCCGCGGTGTGGACCAGCGCCTTGTGGCCCTCGCGCTTCATGGTTTCGGTCATGCCGAGCGCGGTCAGCGGATTGACGAACCACGACGCGCCCTCGGCCGCCGTCGTGCCGGCCGGCAGCGGCTGGCAGTCGGTCGCCTTCAGCAGCCGATACTGGGTGTACATCGAGCCGCCGACCGCCGACACCGTCTTGCCCAGCAGCGCCTGGGCGGCCTCCGACGAGCCCGCCTTGATCACGGTTCCCGCGCCCTCGTTGCCGACCGGCATGGCCTGGTCGAGCCGCGCGGCGATGAAGGGCAGCGCGTGCTCCGGCACCTTGGCCGTCACCTTGAGGCCGGCACCGCTGCCCGAGGCCTTGGCCGTGCTCATGTCGGCCGGTCCGATCAGCAGGCCGAGGTCCGACGGATTGATCGGCGTCGCCTCGATCCTGACCACGACCTGGTCCGGGCCCGGCTCGGGCGTGGCGATTTCCACCAGCGACAATTCGAGCTCGCCGGCTTTGCTGATCCGCGAACGAAGCTGCAGTCCCTTGGTGTCGCTCATGTTCTCATCTCCGCTTATCGGCCCATGAATCCTTTGTTAGCACATCCAGCCGCCGGGGACGCTATGCTCGGCCGAACAGGGAGTTACGCATGGCGAACTGGCAGGCGACGCTTCTGATGCAGGCCCTCAGCACGGGCTCGGTGCTGGTCCTGCAGCGCGACAAGATCGACAGGAACGAAGTCCCGACGCTCAGGGCCAGCGACACCTTCTACGGCAGCCTGCCCGACGGCGATCCGTTCGGCGGCACGGTGATCGAACGCCACGAAAACCGCGCCGTCGTCGAGGTCGACCAGAAGCGCTACCACCTGCACAAGGCGCAGGACCACGAGGCCAACTACGACGTGACGGTCGAGCTGCCGCACGAATTCTGGGTCATCGACTGAGGCTAGCGGGGGAGAGGAGCTTGAACGATGTGCCCGGCGGAAGGAGAGAGAGCATGATCGAAATCAACGGCATGGCGCACGTCATCCTGACGGTCAGCCAGTGGGACAAGGCACGTGCGTTCTACAGCGAGCTGCTGCCCTTCCTCGGCCTCACCAAGGTCTATGACGGCAACAACTTCCTCTATCACGTCGGCGGCCGCACGGCGGTCGGCATCCAGCGCTGCGCGCCGGAGCATGAAGGCGAGCGTTTCGTCGCCAACCGCATCGGCCTGCATCATTTCTGCATACGAGCTCGCACGCGCGAGGATGTCGACCGCGTCGCCGCCAAGCTGCGCGACATGGGAGCCTACATCGACCGCGGTCCGATGGCCGGCGACTGGGCGCCCGGCTATTACTATATCGTGTTCGAGGATCCCGACGGCATTCGCCTGGAGGTGAACTTCATTCCCGGCAAGGGGCTCCTCGTCGGCGACAAGCCGCTCAGCCCATCGAGCGATCCCGACTGGAATCAGGATCCGGGACCGCCACGGTTCTGAACGACGGCTGCAGGTACTTCTCGCCTTGTGACATCCTCGGGCGAGCCCTCGACTTGCCGACCGCTTCGCCTAATGTTTGGCCGGGACGTACAGGAGTCGAGTCATGGCGAACGCCTTGTCGGACAAGGAACTGACGTCGATCGACGCATACTGGCGCGCGGCCAACTATCTGTCGGTCGGTCAGATCTATCTCTACGACAACCCGTTGCTGAAGCAGCCGCTGTCCAAGGAGCACATCAAGCCGCGGCTGCTCGGCCACTGGGGCACGACGCCTGGACTGAACTTCGTCTACGTCCATCTCAACCGCATCATCAAGAGGCACGATCTCGACATGATTTATGTCGCGGGTCCCGGCCATGGCGGCCCGGCCATGGTGGCGAACGCGTACCTCGAAGGAACCTACAGCGAGGTCTATCCGAACGTCTCCGCCGACGAGGTCGGGATGAAACGCCTGTTCACCCAGTTTTCGTTTCCCGGCGGCATACCGAGCCACGTTGCGCCCGAGACGCCGGGCTCGATCCACGAAGGCGGTGAGCTGGGTTATGCGTTGTCGCACGCTTATGGCGCCGCCTTCGACAATCCCGACCTGATCGTCGCCTGCGTCGTCGGCGACGGCGAGGCCGAGACGGGGCCGATGGCGACGAGCTGGCATTCGAACAAGTTCCTGAACGCGGCGACCGACGGCGCCGTCCTGCCGATCCTGCATCTCAACGGCTACAAGATCGCCAACCCGACGATCCTGGCGCGCATCAGCCACGAGGAGCTGGAGCAGCTCTTCCGCGGCTATGGCTACACGCCGCATTTCGTGGAAGGCGACGACCCGCAAAAGATGCACCAGCTCATGGCCGCCACCCTGGACGCGGTCATCGGGGAGATCCGTGACATCAAGGCGAAGGCGCAGCAGGGTGCGGGGGAGCGGCCCCGTTGGCCGATGATCGTGCTGCGCACGCCCAAGGGCTGGACCTGTCCGAAGGAGATCGACGGCAAGCGCACCGAAGGCTACTGGCGCGCCCATCAGGTGCCGATGGGGGAGATGCACGAGAATCCGGAGCACGTGCGCATCCTCGAGCAATGGATGAAGAGCTACCGGCCGGACGAGCTTTTCGACGACAGCGGCCGCCTGCGGCGCGAGCTTGCCGATCTTCCTCCCAAGGGCACCCGGCGCATGAGCGCCAATCCCCGCACCAACGGCGGCACCGTGCTGCACGACCTTCGGCTGCCCGATTTCCGCGACTATGCCGTCGAGGTGCCCCAGCCCGGCGCCGTCACGGCCGAAGCGACGCGAGTCATGGGCGGATTCCTGCGCGATGTGATGAAACGCAACAGCGACCAGCGCAATTTCAGGCTCTTCAGTCCCGACGAGAATAACTCCAATCGCTGGCAGGACGTCCTCGACGTCACCAACCGCGCCTGGTCCGCCGAGATCGAGCCGTGGGACGACCATCTCGCGCCCGACGGCCGGGTCATGGAGGTGCTGAGCGAGCATCAATGCCAGGGATGGCTGGAGGGCTACCTCCTGACCGGCCGGCACGGCTTCTTCTCATGCTACGAGGCGTTCGTTCACATCGTCGATTCGATGGTCAACCAGCACGCCAAGTGGCTGAAGGTGTGCAACCACATCCCGTGGCGACGGCCGATCGCATCGCTGAACTACCTGCTGTCGAGCCATGTCTGGCGGCAGGACCATAACGGCTTCAGTCACCAGGATCCCGGCTTCATCGACCACGTCGTGAACAAGAAGGCCGAGGTCGTGCGTGTCTATCTGCCGCCCGACGCCAACTGCCTGCTCTCGGTCACCGACCATTGCCTGCGCAGCCGCAACTACGTCAACGTCGTCGTCGCCGGTTAGCAGCCGGCGCCGCATTGGCTGACGATGGACGAGGCCATCAAGCACTGCCAGGCCGGCCTCGGTATCTGGGAATGGGCCAGCAATGACCGCGGCGGCGAGCCCGACGTCGTGATGGCCTGTTGCGGCGACGTGCCGACCCTGGAGACGCTGGCGGCGGTCGAGCTCATTCGCCGGCACGCGCCCGAGGTGAAGGTGCGCGTCGTCAATGTCGTCAACCTGATGACGCTGCAGCCGCCGAGCGAGCATCCACACGGTCTCAACGACGCCGATTTCGACGCGTTGTTCACCATCGACAAGCCGATCATCTTCGCCTTCCACGGCTATCCGTGGCTCATCCACAGGCTGACCTATCGGCGCCACGGCCACACCAATCTCCATGTGCGCGGCTACAAGGAGGAGGGCACGACGACGACGCCGTTCGACATGTGCGTGCTGAACGATCTCGACCGCTTCCATTTGGTGAGCGCCGTGATCGACCGCCTGCCGGGCCTCGGTGCGCGAGCGGCCTATGCCAAGCAGGCGATCCGCGACAAGCTCATCGAGCATCGCCAGTACATCGCGCGCCACGGCGACGACATGCCGGAGATCAGCGGCTGGAGATGGGGACAGCGCGCCGGTTCCGGCGCGGGCAGCTCGACCGAGGCCGACAATGTCTGAATGGCGGAGCAAGGCTGAAGGCATGATACGGAAGAAGACGGCTGTCGCCGAATGGCGGAACGCGCCGGAGTCCGCCAGGCTCCTCGATCAATATGGCGGGCGAATCCAGTTCAATGGCGAGAGCGAAGCGCTGTTCGAGCGGCATCTGATGTTCGACAACGTGGCCGACATTGGCGAAGTCAGCCTGCGCCAGCAGTACGACGCGCTCGCACGGTCGGTGCGGGATATCCTCTCGCAGCGCTGGCGCCGAACGCAGCAGACCTACGATCGCGAGAACCCCAAGCGGATCTACTATCTTTCGCTGGAGTTCCTGATCGGCCGGTCGCTGGCCAACAACATCCTCAACCTCCGTCTCGACCCGGTCGTCCGGCGCATCATCGACGGCAACAAGCTCGACTGGACGGCCATCGTCGAGGAGGAGCCCGACGCCGGTCTCGGCAATGGCGGCCTGGGCCGCCTCGCAGCATGCTTTCTCGATTCGATGGCGACGATGCAGCTCCCGGCGATGGGCTACGGGTTGCGATACGAGTATGGCATCTTCCGCCAGACCATCGAGAACGGCTGGCAGCATGAGCATCCGGACAACTGGCTGAGATATCCCGACCCCTGGGAGGTCGCACGGCTTCAGGAGACGGTCGAGTTCGAGCTCGACTGCTCGTTCGAGGTGCACAGGGGAACGCTGCGCGCGAAGTTCGGCAAGCCGTCCACCGTGCTCGGCGTTCCGTACGACCGCCCGATCGTGGGTTATGGCGGGCGGACCATCAATACGCTTCGGCTATGGGCGGCCGGCACGCCCGATGTGTTCGACCTGCAGGCATTCAGCACCGGTGCGTTCGTAACCGCCCTGGCCAAGCAACTCGCGGCCGATTCGATCACCCGGGTCCTCTATCCCGACGATTCGACAACCCTGGGACGGGGCTTGCGCTTCGTGCAGGAGTATTTCCTGGTTGCGTGCTCGCTTGCGGATCTCGTGCGGCGCTTCCGTCGGCGTAATGCCGATTGGAATGCATTGCCGGGCCAGGCCGCGATCCAGCTCAACGATACCCATCCCAGCCTCGCCGTCCCCGAGCTGATGCGCATCCTGCTCGACGAGGCCGGCCTCGAATGGGACCAGGCCTGGGACGTCACCAGGCGGACGCTGGCCTATACCAACCACACCCTGCTGCCCGAGGCCTTGGAGAAATGGCCGCTGAGGTGGTTCGAGCTGATGCTGCCGCGCCATCTCGAGATCATTCTGGCCATCAACCAGCGCCTCATTGACGAAGTCCGGGCGCGCTTCCCGGGCGAGGAAGACCGGGTTGGACGGGTGAGCCTCGTCGAGGAGGGCGGCGAGCGCAGAATTCGCATGGCCAACCTTGCCGTCGTCGGCTCGCACAGCACGAACGGTGTCGCGGCCATCCATTCGGGATTGCTGCGCTCGTCCACGCTGAAGGACCTGGCCGACCTGTTCCCCGAACGCTTCAACAACAAGACGAACGGCATCACGCCGCGACGCTGGCTGCTGGCGGCCAATCCAACCCTCGTCGGCCACATCACCGAGGCGATCGGCGATGGCTGGATCACCGACCTCGCCGAGCTGGCGATGCTGAAGCCCTTTGCCGACGATACCGGCTTTCGCGACGCCGTTCGCCAGGCCAAGCGCCAGTCCAAGTCGCGTTTCGCAAGCTGGCTGAAATCGACCGCCGGTCTCGTCGTCGATCCGGACGACATTTTCGATAGCCAGGTCAAGCGCATCCACGAGTACAAGCGTCAATTGCTGAACGGGCTGCGCGTCGTCGCCCTGTACAACCGGCTGCGCGAGGACCCGCATCTCGCCATGGCGCCGCGCACGTTCTTCTTTTCGGGCAAGGCCGCGCCAGCCTATCGCCTGGCAAAGCTGATCATCAAGTTTCTCAACAGCCTGGCCGACACGATCAACGCCGACCCGGCGATGCGGGGCCGGTTGAAGGTGGTTTTCCTGCCCGAATACTGCGTGTCGCTGGCCGAGCGGCTGATACCCGCGACCGACGTCTCCAATCAGATCTCGACCGCCGGCTATGAGGCGAGCGGAACCAGCAACATGAAGTTCATGATGAACGGGGCGCTGACCATCGGTACGCGCGATGGCGCCACGATCGAGATGGCCGAGGCCGCGGGTGAGGAGAACTTCTTCCTGTTCGGGCTCGGTGCGGAGCAGGTGGCAAGCAACCGCGGCTGGTACAGCCCGCAGTGGCACTACGACAACGAGCCGGAAACCCGCAAGACGCTCGATTCGATCTTCTCCGGTCACTTCAATGCCCGGGAGCCGGGCATATTCGAGCCGTTGCGCGAGCCGCTGCTGACGCGCGATCACTACATGCACCTGGCCGATCTCACCTCCTATCTGGAGGCCGACCGGCGGCTGCTGGAACTGTATGCCGACCCGCAGGCCTGGGCGCGAAAGGCCGTCCTGAACATCGCGAGCTCCGGGCCGTTCTCCAGCGACCGCACCATCGCCGAATACGCCAACGAGATCTGGCACGCGAAGCCGTGCCCGGTGCCGTAGTCTCTTGACCTCACCCTGAGGAGCGCCCGAAGGG
>JAEZHS010000649.1 GCA_023436825.1 Pseudomonadota bacterium
CTTCCCGCCGCGGCTACCGCAGCGGAATATTGATGTTGACGCTCGGGCTCGACGGATAGCGGTCGTAACGATCGTAACGCTGGTACATCGGCTCGTAGTAGGTAGGCGCCGGGGCATAGACCACCGGCGGCGGGGCGACGTAGACCGGGGCCCGGCGCACGACGACCGGCTGCTCGACGATGAAGACTGGCGAGCCGCGCCAACGCTTGCCGTGGCCGCCTTCACCGCCCTCGGCCGCCGTCGCCACCGTTGCGGCAGCGCCGATCACACCGATGAGCAGTCCAGCCTTCTTGGCTATCGACATTTTTGCCGCCTCCTGTTTGATCGCCGGGGCATTAACGCACACGACGCCTGCTGCGTTCCGTTTGCCCGCATTGATGCCGTGGATTGAATTGCACAGGTGGTGGTCTTGTTGTGACTGGCGCAAGCCGGAATCATTCTCAGGCAACAGCCGGCTTTACGCTGCCGCAATCGGCTGCATGCTGCGGCCATGATCATGCCGTTCGAAAGCGCCCTTCCCGACATCGCCTGGCCCGCCGCCGTTTCGGGTCGCGGCATGGCCAGCCTCTCCATTCTCTTCCAGCTCGAACGCACCCAATGGTGGCCGGCCGAGCGCCTGCGCGGCGGACAGCAGGCACAGCTCGGGCGCCTGCTCGACCACGCCGCCCGGCACGTGCCGTTCTACCGCCGCCGCATCGGCAAGGTGGCCGACGCCGATGGCGACGCCTTCTGGCAGGCATGGCGCGACCTGCCGTTGCTCACGCGCCAGGACGTGCAGCGGGCCGGTGACGACCTGCTCAGTCGTTCGCTGCCCGACGGGCATGGCGAGCTCACGGAAGTCCACACCTCCGGCTCGACCGGCAAGCCGGTCCGCGCCCTGCGCAGCGACCTCTGGCTGCTGATGTGGAGCGCGGTGACGGTGCGCGAGCACCTTTGGCACGGCCGCGACTTTTCGGCAAAGCTCGCCGCCATCCGCGATTCGACGAAGGGCAAGGCGCTCCATCCCGCCGGCGAGCGCCTCGACAACTGGGGCTTCTCGACCGCGGACATCTTCAGGACCGGCCCCAGCGTCAGCCTCAACATCACGACGCCGGTCGACGACCAGCTGGAATGGCTCATGCGCGAGGAGCCCGACTATCTGCTCACGCATCCGACGATGCTCGACCGGCTGATCCGGCGCAGCGTCGAGCTCGGCCTGCGCCCCAAACGGCTGCGGCAGGTGCTGACGATCTCCGAGATCCTGGCGCCGGGTCTGCGGGAGCTCTGCCGCGCCGAGTGGGATGCGCGGGTCGTCGACACCTACAGCACGCGCGAGACCGGCTACCTCGCGCTCCAGTGCCCGGACACCGACCACTATCATCTGCAGTCGGAGACGGCGCTGGTCGAGATCCTCGGCCCCGATGGCCGGCCCTGCGCGCCCGGCGAGATCGGGCGGGTGATCGTCACGCCGCTGCACAATCTGGCGATGCCGCTGGTGCGCTACGACATCGGCGATCATGCCGAGGTCGGCCATCCCTGTCCCTGCGGCCGCGGCCTGCCGGTGATCCGACGCATCCTCGGCCGGCGGCAGAACATGCTGCGCACGGCCGGGGGCGAGCGCTGGCCGCTGCTGTCGTCCGACGACATCGGCGCGCTCCTGGCGCTGGCGCCGATCCGGCAATACCAGTTCGCCCAGACCCATCCCGACCGTATCGAAGTGCGCCTGCAGACCGCGCGGACCCTGACCGATGAGGAGGCGCGGGGCGTCGGCGACTGGGCCCGGGCCAAGTTCGGTGGGGAATTCCGCATCGACCTCGCCTTCCCTGCCGAGCTTTCCCGCGCGGCATCGGGTAAGTTCGAGGACTTCGTCTGCCTGCTGTGAGGAAGAGGAGAAGCCCGATGAGCGATCCTGCCTTGCCGTTGCGACTGCATCACAACGCCTATGTCTGCGCCGACCAGGAGCGGACGCGCCATTTCTACGAGGACATCGTCGGCCTGCCGCTGCTCGCCGCCTGGATCGAGGAGGCCGAATTCCCGGAGTTCCCCGGGCGGCGCATGAGTTACAGCCATGCCTTCTACGGCATCGGCGACGGCGGAGCGCTCGCCTTCTTCAATTTCGCCGATCCCGAAGCAGCCGCCGCCTACCAGGCGAACAAGCAGCCGACCTTCGTCCATATCGCGCTCGCCGTGACCGGCGAGACGCAGGACCGGATCAAGCGGCGCCTCGCGAGCGCCGACCTCAAGGTGCGCGAAGTCGACCACGGCTACTGCAAGTCGATCTACGTCCAGGATCCCGACGGCTTGCTGGTCGAGTTCACCTCCGACCCGCCCGACGCCGGCGAGATCGCCGCCCGCCAGCGCACCACGGCACACGAGACGCTGCGGCGCTGGGCGGCGGGCGACCGGACGGTGAACAACGACATCCGCCCGCATCGCTGACTCATGCTCTTCCGGACCGCGCGCATCCTTGCGCGCTCATGAATCTCGAGCGAGCTTGAAGCTCGCGGTCCGGGAGATTCTGATCAGCGGCTGGCGCGGGCTTCCAGTTCCTGGACCAGCGGCTCGACTTGGCCGCCGTTGCCCTGGATGTAGAAATTGAACTCCGATCGCTTGAGCTGGGACATGCTGACGCCGGCGACCTTGAGGTCGGCGATGCGGGCGCCGCGACCGTTGTCGTGCACTTCCCATTCGATCCGGGTGGTCCGGCCATTGGCCTGGGTGAAGATGGCCTTCACCATCGACACGCCGTCGGGCCGCGCATCGACCTTGTCGATGGTGACATCGCAGCTCGCGAGCTTGGCCAGCCGGTCGCCGTAGGCCCGAGCCTCCGCCGCTTCCAGCGCCGCCAGGAAGCGGGCCCGCTGCGGCTCGCTGGCCTGGTTCCAGTAGCTGCCCAGCGCCACGCGCGCGATGTGGGCGAGATCGAAGCTGTTGCGCAGCACCTCGCGGACGGCGGCGTCGCGACTGGGACCGCTCTTGGTTCGCGCGATGTCGGCAAGCTGGCCTGTCACGTTTTTGACAAATTGTCCGGGATCGCTGGCCGCCCCGGCCGGCATTGCGAACAACAAGGCCGCGGTTGCAGCGGCCAACAAACCACGGAAAAAATTGCGCATCGGGTCACCTGCCTTGGTCGCTCGGAGCGCGGGATTTCAGCCAAAGGGTGACCGCCCGGAGCGAAGATCGATGGACCATGCCCCGCCGCGAAGGGCGGGGAACGAGCGCGCCGGGCACGCGCTCATGACTGGATACGGTCAGTGCCGACCAAACGTCCCCGAAGCAAAGCGACCGTGCGTCGCGGCTCGGCTTCAATCGCCGAGGTCGCCCCAGCTTGCCGTGCGCTCGATGCGGATGGCGATGACGGGAAGCTGGCGGAGGTCCATGGCGGCGAGCTGCCGGTAGCGGCTCTGCAGCAGCGCCTGCGCCCGGGCATGCTCGGGGCCTTCGGCCAGGATCTCGGCCCGGCCGCGCAGCATCACCCAGGCAAGCCGCCGCCAGTCTTCGTCGTAGTGATCGAAGACGATGGCCGCCTGCGGGTTTTCCAGGATGTTGCCCAGCCGTTTCAGCGGCCGCGCGCTGGCGCGCTTGGGCTTGCGGTCGATGGTGATGTAGAGCGTGTCGTCCCCAAGCCCGAAGCAGACCGGCACGACATGGGGCGCCGCCTTCGCATCCGCGGTCGCCAGATGGCCGATCCGTCGCGTGTCGATGAACCGACGCTCGCGCGCCGACAGCATTGCAGGGCCTCCCCACCGGTCGTCGCCGGCAGGATGACACAACAGGCGCTAGCGGCGCCACGCAGCCTCGTTCTTGCGCTCGTAGTCGTTGAACGCCTTGACCAGGCCGGTCAGCACCTCGGCCGACGTCTCGAACAGGGCCTTGAAGTGCGGGTCGTCGACCTTGGCCACATCCGCGCGCAGATGGTCGATGGTCTTCTGGAGGTGGCCTTTCATCTTTTCGACATGATGGCGCGGATCGCCGTCGGCGGCAGGCATGGCATCCTCCTGCGGTTGGGCAATGTCAGCCGGTGAACGACGGCACCGGAAGCCGGTTGCCGGCGCGATTGACGACGGCCGGCATGGCCTGCCATCAAATCGCCGATGGACCAGCAGCTCGCCAGCACCCTCTACACCGCCTCGACATGGGTGCTGCCCGTGCTGCTGGCGATCACCCTGCATGAGGCGAGCCACGGCTTCGTGGCGCATCTGCGCGGCGACGAGACGGCGTGGCGCCTCGGCCGCGTCAGCTTCAATCCGCTGAAGCACATCGATCCGTTCGGCACCATCCTGCTGCCCGGACTGCTGCTGTTCCTGCACGCGCCCTTCCTGTTCGGCTATGCCAAGCCCGTGCCGGTCAACTTCCGGGCGCTGAAGAATCCGCGACGCGACATGGTGCTGGTCGCGGCGGCCGGCCCCGGCATCAACATTGCGATGGCGATCGCAGCGGCGTTGCTGGCCCATGCCGTCGGCTTCCTGCCGGCCGGCGTCCGGCAGTGGACGGTGCTCAACCTCGAGAACGCCATCGTCATCAACGTCGTGCTGGCGGTGTTCAACATGATCCCCCTGCCGCCGCTCGACGGCGGCCGCGTCGCCGTCGGCCTGCTGCCCGACGTGCTCGCCCAGCCGCTGGCGCGGCTGGAAGGCTATGGCATGATGATCCTCATCGGGCTGATCTTCATCCTGCCGCTGGTCGGCGCCCAGCTCGGCCAGAACCTGAACGTGATCGGCTGGCTGCTTGGCGGCCCGGTCGACAGCATCATCGGCGCCATCCTGCGGCTCACCGGCAATGGCTAAATGACTGCTGAGGGACGCCCGACCGAACTCAAGCCGACGCAGCGAGCTCGGCGGCCGTGAGCTCGTACTCCTCGGCCATGCGCTGCAGCGCCGCGATGGTCTCGGGGTCGTTGATGCTGCGGGCGAGCCGGCGGCAGCGCCGAGCGTGGGCCAGGAACTCGTCGCGCCGCCGCGCCGAGGTGATGTCGACCAAAAGATTGACGGCGCCGGTGAACTCGCCCGAGGCGTCGAAAAGCGGCGTGGGATAAGGCAGGCAAGCCACTCGCCGGCCGTCCGGACGTTCGGCGATGATGGTGACGCCGCGGATCGAGCGCCGCTCCTTGATTGCCGCCGCCATTGGGCACTGGTCGTGCGGCATCGGCTCGCCGTGGTCGGTCATGAGCTTCCAGCTGACGCACCAGCGGTCGTGATTGGCGACCGGCGTGCGACCGGCGAAGTCGATACAGGCCCGATTGTACCAGGTGATCACACCATCCCGGTCGGTCACGTAGAGGGCTGCCGGCAGGTCGTCCAATGAAGCAGGATTGCGGTCAGGTCGACCATCCAGGGCCTTCAAGGCGACCTGGACGATATACTCGGCATCAAGAACTGGGGGCGCCACGCTGCTGCTACCGCTACCGCTACTGCTTCCGTTCCTGACGGGCCCTAACGCGTGGATTCCGATAAAGTTACAGTCAGACCGGCGCAGATCAACTTGTCACAATTCCGCCAAGTCCTCTCGCGAGTTGGGCGGCACGGTGCTTTCGACGGATCGGGCGGCGTAAAAACGATCGGTCGGTCCGTAGTGGAGTTCACGGACTGTACCCCCAATCGGTAGTGCCTCATTGCGAATTCGGACAGTTACGCAAGTTTCGCAACCGGAATCGCCCTCGTCGGAGAACTGGAGCACCGGCCCGTCCGGAGGCAAGCGACCGGACAGGCCGCGTGCGCAGCCTTTTGGGTCTCGGATCAGCGATGCAAAGAGCGGGAACGCGGGAAGGCTGCGCAACGCAGCGATAATATAACCAAAGTGCGGTTCTGTCAATAACCTAAGTTAAGATCGCCAGTTTCGTTTTCGCGAATTCTTTCGCACCATAGAGGGCCACCTTTGGCGGGTCGAACCGGCGATCACGCCATTCGTTGTGTCGCCGGCCCCGAGTGCCAGCAATGCCGTCACTCCGACACTTCGTCGTGATCCTCATCGAGCGCGTCACCCAGCTCAGGCTCGAGCCCTCCCGGCTATGCCCGGGAGCGGCTGTTCCAGAATCGGTGGAGGGCGTTGGCGTCGCCATTGAACAAATTGCGATCGCAATAGGCGACACCAGCTACGGCGCGGGCCTGCGAGCCGTAGGCGACGTCGGTTTCGGTCTGGTTTGCGGCGTACTGCCAGAGCTTCCAGCCGCGATCGGCCCACGCCCACGGAATCTCCGGCTGCTCGCGATAGTCGGCGAGCCAGAGATCGCAGCGCGCCAGCAGCGAGCCGGGCTGCACCGGTTGGCCGAGGCTCAGCCCGCGGCGGCCGTACTTCTGGCCATTGGCCCATTGCGGGTGAGTGTAGAGCATCGGCAATCGGCCGGTCTGCTGGCGCACGACCTGCACGAAGGCCTCGGCCTGGGCCAGTGTCATGGTATTGCGCGGATTGGCGTCGTTGGGCTCGAGATCGAGGGCGATCAGCGTCGAGGGTCCCGGCCGCACGACCGAGAGGAAGGCCATCGCCTGGTCGGAACCGGAATATTGCCGCGTGCCGAAGTGATAGGCGCCCCACAGCAGACCCGCCTGCTCGGCCAGCGGACGGCGGACGGCGTAGGACGAATCGACCCAATCGCCGCCTTCGGTGGCTTTGTGGATGAGACCCAGGATGCCACTGCGACGAATCGCGCCGAAGTCGCTGACGGCGACGCCATGGCTGATGTCGATGACGGCGTCCAGTCCGGTCGGCCCCGTCGGCGGATGATCGATGTAGACGTCTCCGCCGCGCCTCGCGACGGGCTGCTGCCCGCCACAACCCGCCAGCGCCAGGCTGCCCAGCGCGCCCCCAAACACAACTCTGCGGGAAACCATCCCCAACCCTTCATTATGCAACCGTTTCCATCATAGCACGGTTGGGCTGTGGGCTGGTGCGTGTTGGTCTCCGATTGGTCACGCTATGCGTCAGCCCCGATGACGTATCTGCAGCAGTCGGCGAGGTGTGATCATGCTGGGCGACGGCACGATAAGTTCCACGATTGGTTCATGGTGGGGCAAGGTCCGGCCGAAAAGCGCCCGCCGCGACGCATCGCCCGCCAGCGACGCCATGTTCATCGACGTGATGGCCGACTTCTCGCGCAAGCTCGGCGAGCGGGCGGCTCGACAATCGGCCGCCGGCCTGGCCGCCGCGCAGCAGGAACGGCGTGAAGCGTTACGGACCTATGACCGGGCACGTCGACGCCAGCAGATTTTGACGGCGGGTGTCGCCGCGGGGGCGTTGATCGCTCTCGGCATCGCCTCGCTTGCTCCGCCCATCGCCCCGCCTGTCGCCGCCCCTCCGGCCGTCGCCGCGGCGCCCGAGCCAACCGAGCCGGCACCGCCTGTCATGGTGGCGGCTGCGCAGCCGACTGTCGTACCCGACGCCGCCTCAACCACGCTGCCGCCCCCGCCAGCCCCTCCGGTTGCGGCGACACCGCCTGTGCCGGAGCCGCTGCAGGCCGACGAGATACGGGAAGTGCAGAGGCGCCTGCAGGGCTTCGGCTTCAATCCCGGACCGGCCGACGGCGTCGCCGGGCGGATGACCGCAAACGCCGCCGCGAGCTACCAGCAGAGTCGAGGCCAGCCGCTCAGCGGCGACGTCGATCGCGACCTGCTGGAGCAACTCCGCCAGGATCCGGCACCCCAGGTGGCCCCGCCACCGCCTCAACGGACGGCTCAGCGCGCCCGGCCTTATGCGACCGCGCGCCGTGATGGGCCGCTCGATCGCCTCGGGCGCTTCCTCGACTCGCTGGTGCGCTGACCGATCAGACCAGGTCGCGCGGTATCGCGCAGTCCCAATCGCGACTGCAGACTTCCTCGTCGCCCGCGAAGGCGCGCAGCCTCGCCTGCAGGCGAAACGCCTCATTCGTGCAGGACATCTGCATCGAGGTTTCGAGCCGCACCTGCCAGTCGCCGCGCCGCTTGATCTGGACCCGTCGCATTTCGGCGACGGCGCTGGTCGGGTCGTCGTCCCCGATGTCGAGGTGGAACTTGCCTTCCCCGCCCAGCTCGAAGCCGAGCGTGTCGCGCGCCGGCATCGCCGTCTCGGCGGCTGGCAAGGGCGGCAGCGACGCATCCCCCGATCGTGATGGCCGCACCGGCAGGTCGAGCGTGCCGCCGAGGATCGTCACCGTTGCGTCATCCGGCGCCGGCCAGATCATCGGCCAATAGGTCGTCGACAGCGCGAGCCGGAAGCGATGGCCGGCCGGAAAGCTCGCGCCGCAATCGTTGAGTTTCAGGCGAACGCGATAGCGCTCGCCCGGCACCAGCGGCGACGGCGCGGCATGGCTGTCGCGATGCGTGAGGTTCAGCACGCCGAAGCTGACGCGCAGCGATTCACCCGACGGATGCACGTCGCACAGCCGCGCCACGAGATTGGCGACCGGCTTGTCGCAAGCAATGTCGAGCGTGACGACCGGGGCACCCAGGATTTCCAGGGTCTCGTCGAGCGGCGGCGTCTCGAACAGCAACGAGCGAGAATCGTCGGGCCGCTGATCGCCCGCCTGATCGTTGCCGCGACCGAACGGGCACCATTCACCGGCCTCGCTGCCAACCGTTTGCGGTGAGCGCACGTCGCGCGATGCAAGCGGCGCGCTTACCGGCTGCAAGCCGTCGTCGGTCAGGAACAGGCGATGCGGCTTGCGATCGACCGGCGGCCAGACCGGCTCGGCGACCCAGCGTCCCGGCAGCGTCTCGTGATGCGTCGCCGGTCGATGGCTCTCGGTCATCCACGCCCACAGCATCGGCTCGTCCATGACGCCCGTCGGCTTGCCCTTCAGCCAGTGGTCCCACCAGCGCAGCATCTCCTGCAGGAAGCCGATCTGTGGGCCGGGCTTGGCGAAATGGGGATAGGCATGCGCCCACGGGCCGATCAGTCCCTTGCGCGGCACACCAAGACGCTCCAGCAGGCGCGGGATGGCGTTGGTGTAGCCGTCGGTCCAGCCGCCGACGGCATAGACCGGACACTTGATCGCGCTGAAATCCTCGCACACCGAGCCGTGCCGCCAGTAGGCGTCGCGCCGCTGGTGCCGAAGCCAGGTCTCGAGGAACAGCGGCACGCCCTTCAGCCGTTCCAGCCACATCTCGCGCCACTGCTCGCCGACCAGCAGCGGATCGGGCGGTTGGCACATGTCGCCGAAGAAGAAGCCGGCCCAGCCGAGATCGGCCGAGGCAAGCTTGGCGCCGCCCATGTAATGCACGTCGTCGGCATAGCGATCGTCGGTCGAGCAGAGCGTCACGACGGCCTTGAGCGCCGGCGGCTGCAGCGCCGCGACCTGCAGGGCATTGAAGCCGCCCCACGAGATGCCGAACATGCCGACCGCGCCGCTGCACCACGGCTGGCCGGCGAGCCAGGCGATCACCTCCAGCGCATCGTCGAGCTCGGCCTGGCTGTATTCGTCGGAGAGCACGCCATCGGACTCGCCGCTGCCGCGAATGTCGACGCGGACCGCGGCATAGCCATGGCCGGCGAGATACGGATGAGTGAGGGCGTCGCGCTGATACGTGCCGTCGCGCTTGCGGTAGGGCAGGTACTCCAGCAGCGCGGGCACCGGCTGGGCCTCGGCATCCTCGGGCAGCCAGATGCGGGCAGCGAGCCGCGTGCCGTCCCTGAGCGGAATCAGCGTGTGCTCGATCTCGCGGACCGCGCGGGGAAACGACGTAACGATCAAGGTCGGCATTGTAGCCGCGGCTTCCCTTCATTGGCATGACCGTTTACAGGCTTTGGGATCGGAGGCAGGGGGAGCAGCCGGTGTCGGCGAGCAACAAGTTCTTGATTTTTGCAGTCGCGCTTTTGGCCGCGGTGATCGGCTATCTTGCGGTCGACCATCTCGAGCGTGCGACGGCGCCGGCATCGCAGCAGGCCACATCCCAACCAGCCGGGCCGGCGCCGACGACACCCGCTCCAGCTTTGGCGGCGCCTGCTCCGGCGACGGCGGTGCCGCCGGCTGCCGCCACTGACGAGGCGACGGTCAGGCAGGCCTACAGCGAGTGCGTGTCGGGCCTGTTCCCGACCCAGGCCGACGCCCAGGTTCGCGCCGCCGCCTGTTCCAAAGCACTGCAGACCCGTCGGCTCAAGCCCGACGAGGTCGCGCTGGCGCGGCTGACGCGCGGGATCGCCCGCACGGCGCTCGGCGACAAGGCGCTGGCCGGCGAGGACTACATCGAGGCGGTGCAGCGCTACGACCGGCTGATCGATCCCGCCAACCCCGACTCGCTGGCGCTCTACCGGCGCGCCGTGGCGCTCGACTCCAGCGGCCAGACCGACAGGGCGCTGGAGGACTACAGCGCGGCGATCAAGGCCGACCCGAAGTCGTCGTTCGCCTTCCTCGGCCGCGGCGTACTGCTGGCGGTGCGCAAGCGCGCCTACGACCGCGCCATCGAGGACTTCGACAAGGTGCTGGCAATCGAGCCTGACAATGTCACGGCACTGGTGAGCCGTGGCGACGCTTTCTCGCAACTGAGCGACTTCGGCCGCGCCATGGCCGATCTCAACCGGGCGGTGGCGCTGGCGCCCGCCAATCCCGCTGTCCTGGTGACGCGTGGCCAGACCGAGAGCCGGCGCGGCAACGTCGCCGGAGCGGTGCGCGACTACGAGGCGGCGCTGAAGCTCGATCCGCGTTACGCCGCCGCCATGGTCAACCTCGCCGCCATCCGCGCGACACAGGGCCAATACGGCGCCGCCGTCGAACTGCTCGACCAGGCGATCGCGATCGACCCGCGCAATCAGCTCGCCTTCTACAATCGCGGCTACGCCGAGTTCGCGCTGAAGCAGTACGACAAGGCGATCGCCGACTACAGCGCGGCGATCGCGATCGATCCCAACATGGGGCTCGCCAACAACAACCGCGCGCTGAACCGCGCGATTGCCGGCAGCGACCTGGTGGCCGCACTCGCCGACAGCGACCAGGCTCTGAAGCTGCTGCCGCTGAACCTCGAAGTCCGCGATACGCGCGGCTTCATCTACCTGAAGCTCGGCGATCCGGCCCTGGCGTTGAACGAGTACAACGCCGCGCTCACGATCGATCCCAACCGCGCCCTGTCACTCTACGGCCGCGGCCTGGCCAGGATCAGGATGGGCGACGCCAATGGCAAGGGCGACCAGGAGGCGGCGCTCACCATCAACCCCGAAGTCGCCAACGACTTTGCGATCTACGGGCTGAAATAGCCCTAAGACTAGCCCAGCGCTTGGCGGTAGGCGCGGCTGGCCGACGCGTCGACGGCCTGGCGGTCGTAATGGATGACGGCATCGCGACCGGGCTGGCAGGCCCGCAGCTCCTGGATATCGGCCCAGGTCTTGCCGGCCAGGGCATAAATCGCCTCGAGCCGGCGCCGTGCCTGCAGATCGGTCGGATTGAGCCGCAGCTCGTGCTCGGCATCGTCGGCGGCATCCCCCATGCGGTCGAGCTCGCGCTCGAGAAACGCCAAGCGCCGCGCGATCACAGCCTCGATCTCGTTCATGATATCCCCCCGCTGGCACGCTCCTACGGTCAGACCGGCGACTTTGCAAGTGACTTGCTGTTGACAGTCGGTCGCGCAGCGGCCCCACACCCACCACCCGGAGGAGCACCGCGAAACGGGCGCGTCTCGAAGGGTGGGCTGCCCCAGGACTCTGCACGCGCCGAGATGGCCGTCTGCGGCCCCCCGTCCTGAATGTCCGCCATCCAATCCCCGCCGCCATCGTGGCATGACTGCGACAGGTTCGGGAACGCAGGGCCGGATGCCTCGTTGTCGGCGTGGTTTTGACCCGCAACCCGCACGAGGCCACACATGCCCAGCCGCGAAAAGCCCGACGCCATCGCCCTGCTCAAGGAAGACCATCGCAAGGTCGAGGACCTGTTCGAGAAGGCCGAGAAGGCGCGCGACGAAGACCGCAAGAAGATGCTGGTCCAGCAGATCTGCACCGAGCTGATGATCCACTCGATGGTCGAGGAGGAGATCTTCTACCCGGCCTGCAAGGGCCGGATCGACGACGAGGAGGCGCTCGAGGAGGCCTATGTCGAGCACGACGGCGCCAAGGTGCTGATCGCCGAACTGCTCGACAGCGAGCCCGACGCCGAGTTCTACGATGCCAAGGTCAAGGTGCTGTCGGAGCTGATCAAGCACCACGTCAAGGAGGAGGAGAAGCGATCGGAAGGGCTGATGGCGCAGGCGCGCGAAGCCGGGCTCGACATGGAGGCCCTGGGTGAGCGCATCATGGCGCGCAAGGAGGAGTTGAAGCAGGAATTCGCCGGCGGCAACCTGCCGCCGCCGCACACCCGCAGCTACACCGGGCACAAGCTGGTGCAGGACAATCCTGTCGCCGCGGCCGGCGACGACTGATCTCGAGTCCCCGTGCCCCTGTTCCTGCTCGACCGCGATGGCGTGGTCGTGGTCAACCGCAAGGACAACATCAAGTCGCCCGCCGGGCTGGTCCTGATCTCCGGCGCGGCGGAGGCGATAGCGCGGCTCACCGCCGCCGGCATCGATGTTGCGATCTGCACCAATCAGCCGGAGGTGGCGCGCGGCGTCATGAGCCACGCCGATCTCGATGCCGTGCACGACGCCCTGACCGAAATGCTGGCGGCAAAGGGCGCCCGCATCGGCCGCATCCTGTCCTGCATCTGCGAGCGCAAGACACCGCGCATGAAGCCCGCCGCCGGCATGCTGCGGGAAGCCCTGGCCCACTACGGCGCCAAGGCCGCCGAAACGCCTTTCGTTGGCGACCAGGTCGACGACCTCAAGGCAGCCTTCCATGCCGGCTGCCTGCGCGTGCTGGTGCGAACAGGCCTGGGACGAAGGGCACTGGAAGACGGTCTGCCACAATATCTTGAGCCGGTGGCCGTGTACGACGACCTTGCCGCGGTAGTCGACGCCTATCTCGGCAACCGTGCAGGCGCATCGGCATTTCTTCCGCAGAATGAGCGAGCAAACTGACCAAACCGACCGGACGGCCCGCGCCATGCGCGAGCACGTCGAGCGCCTGGCCCACGGGCGGCCCTGCCATTGGGTGCCCGTGCATGACATCGCCCAGAGCCTGGGGCTCGATGACGAGGCTGGCGACGCGGCCGTCCGGCGGGCGATCGAGCAGGGCTGGTTCGTGGCCGATGGCGACCCGCCGCACAGCGTCCGCCTCAGCGTGGTACAGACGGCAACGTGACGTTCCGCCACCTCGTTGGACGTGGTCGTTGCTCTCAACGGCACCCTGGCCGACTGCACCCACTGGCTGCATCACACCCGGGATGTGTTTGACTTCACGCAGCGTCAGGCAGCCGAAAGGGGTGCCGCGCGTTGCATTTGGCCCAGTTGTCGAAGGAAGTGCCGGTGCCCCCCTCGCCTGCCCGCCGCTCACGCCTGTCGGAAGGTCTACCCTATCCCCTCGGCGCCACGTGGGACGGCCTCGGCGTCAACTTTGCCCTGTTCTCGGCCAATGCCAGCAAGATCGAGCTCTGCCTTTTCGAAGAGGGCGGGCAGCGCGAGATCGAACGCATCATCCTGCCCGAGTACACGGACGAAGTTTGGCACGGTTACCTGCCCGATGCGCGACCTGGCACCGTCTATGGCTATCGCGTTCATGGGCCATACGAGCCTCAAGCCGGCCATCGCTTCAACCCCAACAAGCTGCTGCTCGATCCCTACGCAAGGCAGATCATCGGTCGCATCGAGTGGAACCCTGCTCTGTTCGGCTACAAGGTCGAGAGCGGTGATGACCTGACCTTCGACGAGCGCGACAGCGCCCCGTACACGATGAAGGCCGCCGTGATCGACACCGCCTTCACCTGGGGCAACGGCCGGCGGCGCATCCCGTGGGAGAACACCATCGTCTACGAAGCGCACGTGCGCGGTCTCACCAAGCGCCATCCGGCGCTTCCGGAAGCATTGCGCGGTACCTATGCCGGGCTGGCCAGCGCGGAGATCACCGCCTACCTCAGCTCGCTCGGAGCCACGACGGTGGAACTGCTGCCGGTACACACCTTCGTCGACGACAGCACCCTGCTCGACAAGGGGCTGAAGAACTACTGGGGCTACAACACCATCGGCTTTTTCGCGCCGGCACGGCGCTATGCGGCGAATGCCGATTTCGCATTCGCCGAGTTCAAGGAGATGGTGGCTCATTTGCACGATGCCGGCCTCGAGCTGATCCTCGACGTGGTCTACAACCACACCGCGGAAGGCAACCAGCTGGGCCCCACCCTTTCGTTCAAGGGCATCGACAACGCTTCCTACTACCGGCTGGCGCCCGACCCGCGGCACTACATAAACGACACCGGCACCGGCAACACGGTGAACCTCTCCAATTCGCGCGTGCTGCAGATGGTGATGGACAGCCTGCGCTACTGGGCCAACGACATGCACGTCGACGGCTTCCGCTTCGACCTCGCCACCA
>JAEZHS010000650.1 GCA_023436825.1 Pseudomonadota bacterium
CCCTTCGGGCGCTCCTCAGGATGAGGTCGTGCGCGAAACCAACGTGGCTGCTTGATCTGTCCACCATATTGGATGATGATCCAATATCATGGACATCAACGACCGCATAGCCGCGCGCGTGCGCCGGATCCGTGCCGAGCGCGGGCTGTCGCTGGAAGCGCTGGCCGAAAGCTCGGGCGTCAGCCGTTCGATGATCTCGCTGATCGAGCGCGGCCAGAGCAGCGCCACGGCCGTCGTGCTCGAAAAGCTCGCGACTGGGCTCGGCGTGCCGCTGGCGTCGCTGTTCGATGCGCCTGTGACACCGGCCGAGCCGGTATCGCGCCGCGAGGACCAGGTCGAGTGGCGCGACCCCGCCTCGGGTTACGTCCGGCGCAATGTCTCGCCGCCCGGCTTTCCGTCGCCGATACAGATCGTCGAGGTCGTCTTCCCCGCCGGCGCGCGCGTGGCCTACGAGACCGGCCCGCGGCCCGGCGTGATGCATCAGCAGATCTGGGTGCTGCAGGGAACGCTCGAGGTGACGCTGGACGGGACGCGTCACGAGCTCGGCGCCGGCGACTGCCTCGCCATGGTGGTCGACCGCCAGATCACCTTCCGCAACCGGACGGCCAGGCCTGTCCGCTATGCCGTGATCATCGACCATCAGCCTCATGGCTGAGGACGGCTGATGGACGCCCTCGACGTTGCTGCCGCGCTCACAAGCGCCCTCCTGCATGCCGGCTGGAATGCCGCGGTGAAGGCGAGCCGCGATCCGCCGCGTGCCATGACCGCGCAGATGCTGCTGAGTGCGGTGCTTGTGCTGCCGGGCCTCCTGTGGTCCGGCCTGCCGCCGCTTGCGGCATGGCCGTGGATCGCGGCATCGACCTTGTTGAACGTCGTCACCGTGAGCGCCTTGCTGCGGGGCTACGAGCTGGGCGGCTTCGGGCTTGTCTATCCGGTCGTGCGCGCCATCGCAGTCGTGCTGGTCGTGCCGCTGGTGGCCGTGGTTGCCGGAGGCTGGCCGGGTCCCGCCGCGCTGGGCGGCATCGCCATCATCGCCCTGTCGCTCGCCGTGCTCGCCTGGGACACCCTGCGCGACCGCGGCGTTCCCCTGCGGACATTGGCGTGGATCGGCGCCGCCGGCGTCGGCGCCGCGGGCTATATCCTGTGCGACGCGCAGGGCGTGCGCGCATCGGGATCGCCGTGGGCCTATGGCTTCGTCGTCTCCGTCACCAATGCCGCGGCCATGTGCTGGCGCCAGCGCCGCAACGGCGCGCCGTGGCGGCAGCTCGGCGGCCAGTGGTCGGTCGCAGTACCGGCCGCCGCCGCCTCGGTCGCCTCGTATCTGCTGATCCTCTGGGTGTGGGGCCATGCCCCGATCGCGCCGGCGGCGGCGCTGCGCGACACCAGCGCGGTCTTCGCCATCGTGATCGCCGTCGTCTGGTTGAAGGAACCTTTTACGCGCACGCGCGTCCTGGCCGTGTTGCTGGCGGCCGCGGCAATACCGCTGCTGCGCCTGGGGTGATTGATCACAGGCCATCCTCTCGACCGGCCGAACGCATTTCTTATTTTCGAACTCCCGTGCATCTTCGAGCGCTGATGGAGTTGTCATGACGCGTAGCGTGTTGATCTTGTTGTTCGCCGCGTTCCTGGTTGGCGCATGCGCCGCCGGCTATAGTGTCGCCGCGGAGGGCCGCCGCGCCGTCCTCGGCATGAACGCCGATTCGTTCCAGGCCTGCGCCGGCATTCCGACCCGCACCAAGCGCCTCGACGAGCGCACCGAGATCTTGTCCTACGAGCTCAAGAACGAGAACACCGGCGGCGTGGAAGTCAGCGTTCCGGTGGTCGGGGGAGGATTCAAGATCGGGAAAAGCGGTTCGTATTGCCACGCGATCGTCCGCGTCGTCGACGGCAAGGTCGCCGAGCTGAACTACACCGGCGACAACGACGACGTCGTCGGCAGGGAAGGCGTCTGCGCGCCGATCGTGCGCGGCTGCCTGCGCGCCCATGGCACCGATCCGGAAGTGAAAACCGCCAACACGGGCCGATAAAGGTCTGTCGCCCAAGGAGCGATCGGCGGATAATGCCGGAGCGACCGCCCGAGGTAGTCGCAAGCGCGTGCCGTATGTGAGTCCGTTCCCAATCGATCCAGGGAGGATGACAATGGCGACCTATTGCGTGCTCGGAAGCTTCACCGAACAGGGAGTCCGCAACGCCAAGGACTCGCCCAAACGGGCCGATGCCTTCAAGGAGATGGCCAAGAAGTGCGGCGTGACGGTCAAGGACGTCTACTGGGCGCAGGGCCAGTACGACATCGTCAGCATTCTCGAGGCGTCCGACGACCTTGCCGTGACGTCGCTGGCCTTGAGCGTCGGCGCCCTGGGCAACGTCCGCACCCAGACATTGCGGCTGTTCACGGCGGCGGACATGAAGACGGTCGTTGGCAAGATGGCGTAGCAGGCCGGACGATCAGAACAACCTCACCCTGAGGAGCGCCCGAAGGGCGCGTCTCGGTCGTGCGGAGTAACCTCCGCGCGTTGGTGGGCAACAACGATGCTGTGGCTCGTCCTTCGAGACGTCTGAGCGCATGTGAATGCGCGTATTCGCATGGCGCCTCAGGATGAGGTCGTGTGCTGTCGGCATCCATCCGGATGCGGCACTCACGGTGCCATTCGGCGGAGCAGATACGTGTCCATGATCCATCCGTTGGCGCGGCGCGCTTCGCTGCGCCGGCGATGGATCTCCTCGGCCACGTCCTTGACGTTGCCGGCTATCAGGATCTGGTCGGGCGTGCCGAGGTAGGCGCCCCAGTAGATCTCGACGTCCTGGTCTGCGAAGCGGCGATAGGTGTCCTCGCCATCGAGCAGGACGACGACGCTGTCGACACCCGGCGGGAAACCATTGGCGAGCTTGCGACCCGTCGTGATCGTCACGGCTTCGGCGATGCGATTGAGCGGGATCCTGTGTGCCGCCGCTAGCGCCTGGATGGCGGTGATGCCGGGGATCACCTCGTAGTCGAAGATGAGGCCACTTTCCCTCAGTGCGTCGAGATTGCGGATGGTGCTGTCGTAGAGCATGGGATCGCCCCACACCAGGAAGGCGCCGGTTTCGTCGTCTTCCACTTGGCCGATCAGCTCTTCGAAAACGACCTGTTTGGCCTGGTTCAGGTCGTCGACGCAGGCGCGGTAGTCGGCGGGCTCGGGATCGCGCGGCGGGCTTTTAGCCTCGGCAATCCGATACGTCCGGCCCTTGACGTGCCGCCGCAGGATCTCCTCGCGCAGCGCACGCAGCTTGGTCTTGGCCGGGCCTTTGTCCATGACGAAGAACACGTCGACACCGTTCAGCGCCTGCACGGCCTGGACCGTGAGCTGGTCGGGATCGCCGACGCCGATGCCGATGACGAGGACCTTCTTCATGCGGGCCTTGTCGCCCCGATTCAGGCTCCCGTCCAGGCCCGCCGCGTCGTCGAGAAGGCGAGCAGGGCCGAGAAGGCGATGATGCCGACCGCGACGCTGGCATAGAGGCCCGATACGCCCCAGCCGAACTGGTCGAGGGCGAGAAGGCTGCCGCCGCCGGCGATGGTGATGCGGGTGAGGTTGGCCGCCACCGGCCAGTACATCTCGCCGGTGCCCTGCGAGGCGAAGTAGAGCGCCATGGCGACGCCGAAAAAGCCGTAGGCCGGGCCGACGATGTTGAGATAATGGCGGCCCGAGGCCAGCGCCCTGGGATCGGCGGTGAACAGGCCGAGCCAGAGGTCGGGCCAGACCGCCACGACGATGCCGATCACCGCGGCGATGCTGCCTGCCATCGCCGCGCCCGTCCAGGCGAGCCGCTGGGCGCGGGCATATTGCCGGGCGCCGATGTTGGTGCCGACCAGGGCGGTCAGCGTGGCGCCGATGCCGAAGCTGATGTGAATCAGCATCTATTCCAGGCGGCTGCCGATGCCGTATCCGGCGATGGCGCCGTCGCCTTCGCGGCCGATCAGGCCGGTGACCACCAGCACGGTGCCGTTGGTCAGGATGACGACCAGGCAGGCGATCAGGCCGACCTTGAGGATGTCGCGGAAGGCCACCCACGTGAAGCCGCCTTGCGGCCAATGCAGGCGCAGCGCGGCCTTCGGCCCCAAAAGCCTGCTCAGCATCCAGACGGCGGCGAGGGCGAAGGAGATCACGGCCGCCAGTGCGGGGCCGCGGATGCCGAGCGCGGGCAGGCCGAACCAACCCAAGGTCAATGCGCCGGTGAGCGGGATCTGCACCGCCGCGGCGGCGACCAGGGCATAGCCCGGCGTCTTCATGTCGCCGGTGCCGCGCAGCACCGAGGCCATGGAGTTGGCGACCCAGTGGGCGGCGCAACCCAGGAACAGGACGGTCGCGAAGGCCTCGGCGCGATCGAGGGCGGCGCCGCTGCCGCCCAGCGCGCCGTAGATCGTGCGGCCGAAGCCCACTAACACGACGGCGAACAGTACCGACATGCCGAGTGCGATGACCAGCGCATGGGCGGCGGCCGCCTCGGCGGCGGCGCGGTTGCCGGCGCCCAGAGCGCGCGCCACCGAGGAGGAGATGCCGCCGCCCATGGCGCCGGCCGACATCATGCCGAGCGTCATCTGGGTCGGGAACACCAGTGCCAGGGCGGCGAGGTCGACGATTCCGAGCTGGCCCACGAACCAGCCGTCGGAAATGCTGACCAGGCTCTGCATGGCCACGTTCAGCACATTCGGCATGGCGAGGGCGAGAATGGTGGGCACGATCGGCCCGGCCAGCATCATGTGCCGGCGCTCGGCGGGACTCATGGATTACTCGTGTAGATACACCTACCGAGCAACATGCCCATACCCGCGTGGTTCTGCGCGCGAGGTTATCTCATGGGGCTATCAGGGGCGCGTCTTGTCTTCCGGACCGCGCGCATCCTGCGCGCTCATGGGGTGCATTCACATGCACTGGGAGCGCATTCATATGCGCGTCTGAGCGCGCTGGAAGCGCGCGGTCCAAAAGAGCACGAGAAGCGGAGTGGCGCGCCGCCCGTCAGGCCTGGCCGCAGAGCGTCAGGATGGTGTCGGCGAGCTGGTCCACGGTGCGGATTTCGGCGATGAGATTGATGGGGAGCGAGACGTCGAACCGGTCCTCGAGCGCCATGAGCATGTCCATGAGCGTGAGGGAATCGATGGTCGAGCCATCGGAGATGACCGTCGCGCCCGTGATCGGTCTGTCGCCGACCTGGTAGGGCAGAAGCTGGTGGCGGATCTCGCGCATCACGTCCAACTGCAGGGACACGCGCTCCGCATTGCTGGCGATCAGGTCAACCGTACTTTGCAAATCACTCTCCGCCGAATGACGCTGATGAGATCAAACAACAACGGAGAGTCAGAGGGAAATAACGTTTGGTTACCGAACGTTGCGGACCCCTCTGTCATCCCGAGCGAAGCGAGGGACCTTTGCTGCAACCTCGCTGCGGTCAGCGCGGATTAACCTCCGCGCCGGGTGACAGTCATTCCGCGGCGAGCGGCGTCGGCGCCAGCCAGCGATCGAAATCGCGCAGGGCGCGTGCGCTAAGCGCCTGCTTGCGCTCCTTGCCGCGGAGGGCGCCTTCGATAGGCGGGAACAGGCCGAAGTTGACGTTCATCGGCTGGAAGGTCGTGGCGTCTGCACCCCCGGTGATGTGGCCGAGCAGGGCGCCCATCGCCGTCGTTGCAGGCGGTGTGGCCGGCACGAGGCCGAGCCGCTCGGCGGCCGCGAACCGGCCGGTCATCAGCCCGACGGCAGCGCTTTCGACATAGCCTTCGCAGCCCGTGATCTGACCGGCGAAGCGCAGGCGCGGCATGGCCTTCAGCCTCAGAGTGGCGTCGAGCAGCCGCGGGCTGTTGAGGAAGGTGTTGCGGTGGAGTCCGCCCAGGCGCGCGAACTCGGCGTTTTGCAGGCCCGGGATGGTGCGGAACAGTCGCGTCTGCTCGCCGTGCTTCAGCTTTGTCTGGAAGCCCACGATGTTCCACAGTGTGCCGAGCGCATTGTCCTGGCGAAGCTGCACCACCGCCCACGGCCGCCGCCCGGTGCGCGGATCGCGCAGGCCCACGGGCTTCATCGGCCCCCAGCGCAGCGTGTCCGGACCACGCGCCGCCATCACCTCGATCGGCAGACATCCGTCGAAGTAGGGCGTGTTCGCCTCCCACTCCTTGAACTCGGTCTTCTCGGCGGCCAGCAGCGCCGTGATGAAGGCTTCGTACTCTTCCTTGTTCAGCGGGCAGTTGAGGTAGTCGGCGCCGTCGCCGGCCGGCCCGCCCTTGTCGTAGCGCGACTGCTTCCAGGCGATCGACCGGTCGATGCTGTCGAAATGCACGATCGGCGCGATGGCGTCGAAGAAGGCGAGCGAATCCTCGCCGCTTTGCGTGCGGATCGCCTCCGCCAATGCCGGCGAGGTGAGGGGGCCGGTGGCGACGATCACGCTGTCCCAGTCGGCGGGCGGCAGGCCGGCCAACTCTTCGCGCTTGAGCTCGATCAGCGGATGGCCGAGCAGCGCGTCCTGCACCGCGGCCGAGAAGCCATGGCGGTCGACGGCGAGCGCGCCGCCGGCCGGCAGTTTGTGGGCATCGGCCGCGCGCATGATCAGCGAGCCGGCGCGCCGCATCTCCTCGTGCAGCAGGCCGACCGCGTTGTTGACGGCATCGTCGGAGCGGAAGGAGTTGGAGCAGACCAGCTCGGCGAGGCTGTCGGTGAGGTGCGCCTCCGTGCCGCGCACCGGCCGCATCTCGTGCAGCACAACGGGCACGCCGGCCAACGCGATCTGCCACGCCGCCTCCGAGCCGGCGAGCCCGCCCCCTACGATATGTATTGGCTTGGCGCTTGACGTCATCCCGTTCGACCTGAAACTTTCTGTCGTGACAGGTAATAAATGGGGGAGCCCACGATGGCCATCAAGTTTCACAATCCAAAGTCGGTGTCGCTGGCCGGCAATTACAGCCTCGGGGCCGAGGTGCCGCAAGGCGCACGCCTGTTCTACGTCTCGGGCCAGGTCGGCGTCGATTCCAAGGGAAAGCTGCAGGCCGGCATCGAAAAGCAGGTCGATCAGGTCTGGAAGAACATCGTCCAGGTGCTGAAGAGCGCGGGCATGGGCCTGTCCGACATCGTCAAGGTCAACGTCTTCCTGACCGACAGCCGCTTCATCGCCCCCTATCGCGCGACCCGCGATCGCTATTTTCCCAAGGCGCCGTTTCCCGCCTCGACCCTGCTGATCGTGCAGGGCCTGGCCGATCCCGGCATGCTGGTCGAAGTCGAGGTCGTGGCGGCCAAGTAGGGCGAAGACGTCGTTGCGATCGGGAGGGCGACTGACCTATCGGCGGCTGCTGCGACTGGACGGAATGCTGCAGCTGGTCTTGGCGACGTGCCTGTCGCGCCTGGCCAGCCGCATGTTCGCGCTGGTCATCGTCCTCTACGTCCTGCAGCGCTTCGATTCGCCGGTGCTCGCCGGGTGGGTCGTCTTCGCCGCGATGGCGCCCGGCCTGGTGATCAGCCCGCTGGCCGGGGCGCTGCTCGATCGGATGGGGGCGGCCAAGGCGATCGCCATCGATATGGCGGCGAGCGCGGCCCTGCTGCTCGGTCTCGCCGTCGCCGACATGGCGGGCGCCGTCACAGCGCCGCTGCTGCTGGGGTTTGCCGCGACCTTGTCGTTGACCGCGCCGCTCGGCACCGCGGGCATTCGCGTGCTGATCCCGCGCCTCGTGCCGAACGACGCCCTGGATCGCGCCAATGCCCTCGATACGAGCAGCTATGCGCTGATCAGCGTCAGCGGTCCCGCCGTCGCCGGTGTGCTGTTCGGCTTCGCGGGCTCGCAGGCGACGCTGCTTGTGATCGTGCTCCTCTACATCGCGGCTGCGATCAGCCTCGTGCCGCTGGTGCGTCGCACGTCAACCGGCCACGCCGGGCCATCGGGCTCGCTGGTGCGCGGCGCATGGGCGGGCGTTCTTTATGTTCTGCGCAACGCTTCCTTGCGAAACCTCGCCATCTCCTACGCGCTGTTCCAGGTGAGCTGGGGCATCCTCATTGTCGTCGTTCCGGTCGTGGTGGTGAGGGAACTCGGCGCCGGCGCAGTCGCCGACTCCGTGGTCGGCGCGCTGTGGGCCGCCGCCGGCCTGGCCGGCGGACTCGGCGCGCTCTATGCCGGACATCTCAGCACGGTCGGCCGCGAACGGCAGTTCATCGCGATCGGCACGCTCGCCACGGCCGCGGCGCTCTGGCCGGTGAGCGCGAGCTTCGGCCTCGTGGGCCTTGCAATCGGTCTTGTCCTCGTCGGCCTCCTCGAAGGCCCGATCGATGTCGGCGTGCTCTCGCTGCGGCAGCGTCGCACCGATCCGGACTGGCTGGGCCGCGTGCTCGCCATTTCGATGAGCTTCAACATGTCCGGACTGCCGCTGGGCTCGGCCGTCGGCGGCATCGTCGTGGTGCACTCCGCGGCGCTGGCCTTCGCCCTCGCGGCGTTGGCGTCGGTTCTGGCCGCCGCCGCCGCCGCCTACTTCCTCGTGCCGGCGGCTTCGGATGCAGGGCCTTGCCAATCCCGGCATGCTGGTCGAGGTTGAGGTAGTTGCTGCGAAATAAGGATGAACGCCATGCGAAGGATCGCCTGCTGCCTGATCGCAACCCTTGCCGTGTCAAACGTCGCATACGCGGCCGACGAACTGGTGCCGGCGCCCAAGGGCGCGCCGCTGCTGCTGGAGGTCGATGCCGACGGCGTGCAGATCTACGCTTGCGAAGCCAAGGATCAGGGCTTCGCGTGGGTGTTCAAGGCGCCCGAGGCCAACCTGTTCGACAAGCAGGGCCGCCAGATCGGCACTCACTTCTCGGGACCTTCCTGGAAGTTCGCCGATGGCAGCGTGGTCGGTGAAGTCGCCGCGCGCGCCGACGCGCCGTCAAGCGGCGCCATTCCCTGGCTGCTGCTCAAGTCCAAGAGCCATGAAGGCTCGGGCGTGCCGGCGAATACGGCCTTCATTCGCCGCGCCGATACCAAGGGCGGCGCGGCTCCGACAGCGGGCTGCGATGCCGCGCACAAGGGCGAGCAGGCGCGCATTCGCTACTCCGCGCTCTATCAGTTCCTTGGCGCCGCCAAGTAACGGCGTTGACACCCTTTATGCTCGTAAATAGCATAACCATATAATGCTCATACAGAGCAAAAAGGTGCTCGTTCTTCATGTCGGATTGCCTCAAGGTCGCGCTCGCCCAGCTCAATCCCAAGGTCGGCGATGTTGCCGGCAACCTCGCCAAGGTGCGGGCCGCACGCGCCGAAGCGGCAAGGCAGGGCGCCGACCTGATGCTGACGGCCGAGCTGGTCCTCGCGGGATACTTCCCCGAGGACCTTGTGCTGAAGCCCGCGTTCGTGAAGCGCTGTCACGAGGCGGTCGAGGAGCTGCGCGCCGATACCAGGGACGGCGGGCCGGCGCTGTTCATCGCCACGCCATGGCACGAGGACGGCAAGCTCTACAACGCCATCATCTGCCTCGACAAAGGCGAGATCGTCGGCAAGCGCTATAAGGTCGATCTGCCGAATTACGGCGTGTTCGACGACAAGCGGGTGTTCGCGCCTGGCCCGATGCCGGGGCCGCTGGTCGTCAGGGGCGTGCGCATCGGCGTGCCGATCTGCGAGGACGTCTGGACGCCCGACGTCGTCGAATGCATCTCGGAGACCGGCGGCGAGATCCTGCTGGTGCCCAATGCCTCGCCCTACGAGGTCGGCAAGACCGATGTGCGCGTGCAGCTCGCCGTCAAGCGGGTGGTCGAAAGCGGCCTGCCGCTGGTCTATCTCAACCAGGTCGGCGGCCAGGACGAGGTGGTCTACGACGGCGGGTCGTTCGCCCTGGGCGCCGACCGGTCGCTGAAAGCCAAGCTCGCCTCGTTCCGCGAGCAGGTCGCAACCATCGAGTTCCGACGCGGCGTCGAGGGCTGGGAATGCCAGCCCGGGCCGATCGCACCCGAGCTCAGCGACATCGAATCGGTCTACCAAGCGATGACGTTGGGCCTGCGCGACTACGTGAACAAGACAGGCTTTCCGTCGGTCGTGATCGGCCTGTCGGGCGGCGTCGATTCGGCGCTGACCGCCGCCGTCGCCGCCGACGCGCTGGGGCCTGAGCGCGTGCACACGATCATGATGCCGTCGCCCTATACGAGCGCACACTCGCTGGAAGATGCGAAGGCCTGCGCCGAGGCGATCGGCGTGCGCTACGATATCGTCGGCATCGAGCCGGCGATGGAGGCCTTCCGCTCCATGACGGTGCCGCTGTTCGGCAACGCCCCGGAGGACGTCACCGAGGAGAACATCCAGAGCCGCGCCCGCGGCGTCGTGCTGATGGCGGTGTCCAACAAGCTCGGCGGCATGGTGGTGACGACGGGCAACAAGTCGGAGATGGCGGTGGGCTACGCCACGCTCTACGGCGACATGTGCGGCGGCTACAACGTGCTGAAGGACGTCTACAAGACCACAGTGTTCGAGCTCTGCCGCTGGCGCAACGCGCACCTGCCCGAGGGTGCGCTGGGTCGCAAGGGCAGGGTGATCCCCGAGCGCATCATCGACAAGCCGCCGTCGGCGGAGTTGCGGCCCGACCAGAAGGACTCCGATTCGTTGCCGCCCTATCCGGTGCTGGACGCCATCCTGAAAGGCCTGATCGAGCGCGACCTTTCAGCCGAGGAGCTGGCCGCCGAAGGCCACGACCTCGCCACCGTCAACAAGGTGTGGCGCCTGCTCGAGGGCGCGGAGTACAAGCGACGCCAGGCGCCGCCCGGCGTGAAGATCACCTCGCGCCTCATCAGCCGCGAGCGACGCTATCCGATCGTGAACGGGTTTCGAGGTTGACCTCTTCCGGACCGCGCGCAGGATGCGCG
>JAEZHS010000683.1 GCA_023436825.1 Pseudomonadota bacterium
CGCGGGGGACGCGCGCGGTCCGGAAGACTCAACGCCTTACGCGCTCGCGGTGCAGGATGTAGAGGCCGGATCCCACGATCACGGCGATGCCGGCCATCGCCAGCGCATTCGGCGCCTCGCCCCAGACGACGTAGCCTATAGCGAGCGCCCACAGGATCGAGCTGTAGCGAAACGCGCCGATCACCGAGAACTCGCCGCCCGAGCGCAGGGCGACGACGATGAACTGATAGCCCATCGCCAGCAGGAGCGACGATCCCGCGATGAAGACGAGCGCGCGGCCGCTCATCGGCTGCCAGCCCTCGACCAGGGCCCAGCCGCAGCTCACGATCGCGACGATCACGGCCGTCGAGAAGGACACGACCAGCGTCGGGACGCCGACCGGTAGAAAGCGCACGAAGATGTCGCGGAAGCAGCCGATCGCCGTGCCCAGCAGGGCGACCCAGGTCCAGGCGTTGAGGTCGCCGGGATGCGGCTGGATCACCAGCAGGACGCCCAGGAAGCCGCAGATGACCGCGCTCCAGCGCCGCCAGCGCACGTTCTCCTTCAGGATCAGGACCGCCAGCACCGTGAGGATGACCGGCGTCGAGAGATTGACCGCATTGGCGATGGCGAACGGGATGTTGAACAGCGCGATCAGGTAGAAGATCGCCGAGCCGGCCTCGAGCGTGCCGCGAAAAACGACGCGCGGATGCGCCGCCCAGCGGATCTTGCGCCAAGCGCCGGTGAGCAGCAGCGCCAGACCGCACCACATCGTGGCAAAGATGCCGCGCGTGCCGATCGCCTGGACCGCCGGCATGCTCTCGGCAGCAAGCTTGATCAGCGCATCGTTGAAGATGAAGACCACGACCGCCGCCGACATCGCGAGGATGCCGCGGGTGTTGTCGACCACTTACTTGCTGCCGGCCATCTTCATCAGGAGCTTCCAGTGCTCGTCGCTGACCGGCGACACCGAGAGCCGCGACTGGCGCACCAGCTTCATCTCCTTGAATTTCGGGTCGGCCTTGATCTCGGCCAAGGTCACCGGCTTCTTCACCGGCTCGATCGCCTTGAAGTCGACCGTGATCGACTTGCCTTCCTTGTCGGTCGGATCGGGATAGGCGGTCTTCACGACCTCGGCGATGCCGACGATCTCCTTGCCCTCGCCCGAATGGTAGAAGAAGGCGCGGTCGCCGACCTTCATGGCCTTGAGGTTGATCTGGGCCTGGAAGTTGCGCACGCCGGTCCACGAGGTCTTCTTGTCCTTGACCAGCTGGTCCCACGAATAGGCCGACGGCTCGGACTTGATGAGCCAATACGCCATGTCACGCTCCTCCGATCTTCATTTCCCCTCGCGGCGCAGCGGCCGCGCGAGCAAGGCGCGGATCGCCTCGTCGAGGTCGGCGCCGCCGTGCAGGATAGCATCGACGGCGGCACAAATCGGCATCTCGATTTCGTAACGCCGGGCGCGCGCCAGCACGGCCGGCGCCGTCGCCTCGCCTTCGACGACCTGGCGGCGGCCGGCCATGTAGTCGGCGCGCTTCGCGCCCTTGCCCAGGGCCTCGCCCAGCGCGCGGTTGCGCGACAATGGGCCGTGGCAAGTGAGCACCAGATCACCCAGGCCGCTGAGCCCGGTCAGCGTTTCCAGCTCCGCGCCCATCGCCTGACCGAGCCGGGCCATCTCGGCGAAGCCGCGGGTGATCAGCGCGGCCGCCGCATTGTGACCGAGGCCGCGGCCCTCGACGATGCCGGCGGCGATGGCGAGCACGTTCTTCACCGCACCGCCCAACGCCACGCCCAAAACGTCGTGCGTCCAGTAGGGCCGGAAGGCGCCGGCGGCGAGCGCGCCGGCCAGCATCCGGCCGAGCGCAGGGTCGGCGGTGGCGATGCTCACCGCCGTCGGCAGGCCGCGCACCGCTTCCTCAGCGAAGCTCGGGCCCGACAGCATGGCGATCGGCCGGCCGGGCAGGACCTGCGCGACGACTTCGGGCATCAGAAGTCCGCTCGATGCCTCTATACCCTTGGCGCAGATGACGATGGGCGCGGCGCCATCGAGCCGCGCCGTCAGTTCGCGCACCGCCTGAGCCGGACAGACCAGCAGGATGGCATCGCAGCCGGCAAGGTCCGCAAGGTCGGCTGCCGCCTCGATGCCCTCATCCAGTCGCATGCCCGGCAGGTAGACCGGGTTCGCTCGATCGCATGCGATCGCCGCTGCGACCGACGGATCGCGCGACCATAGAGTCACACGGCGACTGGCGCGGCGCCCCAGGCAAGCGAGCGTGGTGCCGAAGGCACCGCCGCCGACGATGCCGATATGCCTCATGTCGCTCATGAGGCGCGCGCTCACAGGCTGAGATTGAAAGCGATGGAGATGCGCTCGGCACCACCGCGATAGGGCCGCACCTGGTGCAGCAGCCAGGCCGGGAACATGACCAGCCGGCCGGTCCGGGGATGCACGACCTCGTTGGCGCCGATCGACAGGCCGCCCGGCAGGGCGAAGGCAAGCTGCGGGGCGTACATCGCCGGGCCCGGGCCGCGCGGATCCATGAACTCCAGCTCGCCGCCCAGCGACGGATCGGTGGAAATGCCGCCGTCGTCGACATAGTAGACGCCCGACCAGAAGCTGCCCGGATGGGAATGGAACTCGTTGCCGTGCCCCGACTTGTTGATGTTGGCCCACATGTTGGCACGCCAGGTCACCGAAGCGGGCTTGCCCTCGCGATCGGTCGTATAGCGATTGGCGAGGTTGCGGCCGATGGCCAGAAGCTTGATCGCCGCGGCGCCGCCCCAGCGATCCATGTCCCAGGTCGACTGCCAGCCGCCGAGATTGGAATGCTGCGTGCCGGGATGGCTTCTGCTGCGCTCGGCAATGACCTTGCCGAGATCGACGTTGAGCGCGGCCGCATCGGGCAGATCCGAAATCACCACCGGCGTGGAGAACAGCGGGACGATCTCGGAGGTCATGGCGGCAGTCTACACCCGAACCGAAGCCGACGCGTCCAATGGCCAGCGCGGCCGTGGCTTGAAATCGAGACTGTCGGTCCGACCGAGACGCAGCCGCTCGATGCCGGCCCAGGCGATCATGGCGCCGTTGTCGGTGCAGAGTTTCACGGGCGGCGCGACCAGGCGCGCACCGTGCCGAGCGGCAACTTCTTCCAGGCGGCCACGCAGGTAGAGGTTGGCTGCAACGCCGCCGGCCACGACGAGCGTCGGCGAAGGCGCCATCGCCAGCGCATTGGCACAGCGGTCGGCCAAAACCTCGCCGACGGTGCGCTGGAAGGAGGCGCAGAGATCGGCGCGCCCGTACGGGTCGTCCGGATCGAGCTTCTCGACAGCCTGGCGCACCGCCGTCTTGAGGCCGGAGAAGGAGAAGTCGCAACCCGGCTTGCGCCACATCGGCCTTGGCAGCGCGAACCGCTGCGCATCGCCGTCCTTGGCCAGGCGCTCGACCGCGGGACCGCCGGGGAAGCCCAGGCCCAGAAGCTTGGCGGTCTTGTCGAAGCATTCGCCGACGGCGTCGTCGATGGTGGTGCCGAGCCGCGTGAAGTCTCCAGGCCCGCGCACCGTCAGGAGCTGGCAATGACCGCCCGAGACCAGCAGCAGCAGATAGGGAAAGTCGACTTGTTCGGTCAGCCGCACCGTGAGCGCATGGCCTTCGAGATGGTTGATGGCGAGGAACGGCTTATTGCGTGCGAAGGCCAAACCCTTGGCCGCCATCACGCCCACCATGACGCCGCCGATCAGGCCCGGCCCGCCGGTGGCGGCGATGGCGTCGAGATCGTCGAGATCGAGGTTGGCCTCGACCAATGCGTCCTCGACCAGGCCGTCGATGCGCTCGAGATGGGCGCGTGCGGCGATCTCCGGCACCACGCCGCCGAAGCGCCGGTGCTCGGTCTGCTGGCTATAGACGACGTTCGCGAGGATCAGGCCGCCAGGCGCGGACCCTGCCGGCGCCTCGACGATGGCGACGGCGGTCTCGTCGCAGCTCGTTTCGATACCCAGGACGCGCATGCGTGTCTTCTAGCCTCGGCCGGCCAGCTACGCTAGAGCAGCACCATGGCAGCCCTGAAGCTAGGCACGCGCGGCAGCAAGCTCGCGCTCACCCAGGCCGGACTGGTGCGCGACGCGCTGGCGCGGTCGGTGCCGGCGCTGGCGGCACCCGACGCCATCGAGATCGTCATCATCAAGACCACGGGTGACGCGATCCAGGACCGGCCGTTGTCCGAGGCCGGCGGCAAGGGCCTGTTCGTCAAGGAGATCGAGGAGGCGATGCTGACGCATCGCATCGATATCGCCGTGCACAGCATGAAGGACATGCCGACGGCGCAGCCGGCCGGGCTGCTGATCGCCGCCTTCCTGCCGCGCGAGGATGCACGCGACGTGCTGATCGCGGGCGACGTCAAGCGCATCGCCGACCTGAGGCACGGCGCGGTGGTCGGCACGTCGGCCCTGCGCCGGCGAGCCCAGTTGCTGCATCGCCGGCCCGACCTCGAGATCGTCACCCTGCGCGGCAACGTCGATAGCCGCCTGCGCAAACGCGAGGCGGGTGAGGTCGAGGCGACCCTCCTGGCGCTGGCCGGCCTGAAGCGGCTCGGCCTCGAGCATGTCGGCGAGCCTGTGCCCGAGGACGAGATGCTGCCGGCCGTCGGCCAGGGCGCGATCTGCATCGAGTGCCGGGCGGACGATGCCATGACTCGCGGCTGGCTTGCCGCCATCGACCACGGCCCGACCGCGACCTGCGTGAAGGCCGAGCACGCGATGCTCTCCGTGCTCGACGGCTCGTGCCGCACGCCGATCGCCGGCCACGCGATTCTTACAGACGGCGTGATTCATCTGCGCGGGCTGATCGCCAAGCCCGACGGCTCGCAGTTGATCGCCACCGAACGGCGCGGCGGCTTCGCCGATGCCGAGGCGCTGGGTCGTGACGCCGGCCAGGAATTGCGGCGCCGCGGCGGGCCGGGCTTCCTCTCGACCTGACGGCATCGCGTCCCTAGATTCTGCAGCATGCGTTCGCTGTCGATCCTGTGCGCGGCTGCCGCGCTGCTCGCCGCCTGCGAAACGGCGCCAGTCACTGGCCGCTCGCAGCTGATGCTGGTCGGCGAGAGCGAGGAGCGGCAGATGGGCCTGCAGGCCTATCGCGAGGTGTTGGCCAAGGAGCCCCTGTCGAACGACGCGCAAACCAACGCCCTGGTCGAAAAGGTCGGCCGGCGCATCGCGGCGGCAGCCGAACGTCCGCCCGGCGACCTGTGGCAGGCGCCGCGCTTTCGCTGGGAGTTCAAGACCGTCGACAAGAACGAGCCCAATGCCTTCTGCCTGCCTGGCGGCAAGGTTGTGGTCTATACCGGCATCCTGCCCATCACGCGGACAGAGGCAGGCCTCGCCGTCGTGATCGGCCATGAGGTGGCACACGCGCTCGCGCACCACGGCGCCGAACGCATGAGCAATCAGATGGCGGCGCAAGTCGGCGCCCCCCCCCCCG
>JAEZHS010000746.1 GCA_023436825.1 Pseudomonadota bacterium
GTGCTGGACAATGGACGCGTGGCCGAGAGCGGCACGCACGCATCACTGCTCGCGAAGAACGGCCTCTACGCACGGCTGGTGTCGCGCCAGCTTGCCTCGGTCTACGCGCCTGCGGCATCCTGAGGGCTCGACCAATCGAGGGAGAACTCGATGTTCAGCCACGTCACCGTCGGCAGCAATGACGTCGCCAAAGCCAAGGCGTTCTACGACGGCGTCGGCAAGGCGCTGGGCCTGGAACGCCTTGCCGACTATCCCGACGCCGCCGGCTACGGCCGCGCCGGGGGACGGCCTCAGCTCTGGATCGTCACGCCGCTCGACAAGAAGGCGGCAACCACGGGCAACGGCGTCACCATCGCCCTCGACGCGGCGGACCGGCCATCGGTCGATGCCGCCCACAAGGCCGGCATGTCGGCCGGCGGAAAGGACGAAGGCGCGCCAGGCCTGCGCACGCATTATCATCCGAACTACTACGGCGCCTATCTCAGGGATCCCGACGGCAACAAGGTCTGCGTCGTCTGCCACAAGCCTGCCTGAGGAAACGGAATGGTGCGTCTGTCGCGTCGTGCGGTCCTTACGGCACCGGCGGTGTTCACGGCCGCTGCAGCGCGTGCGCAGGGCGTCCTGCCGGTGCGCGGCGTCAGGATCATCATCGGATACCCGGTGGGCGGCGGCACTGACGAGATGGCCCGCGTCATCGCCTCGGCGCTGCAGCGACGTTTGCAGCGGCCGGTGACGATCGAGAACCGTCCGGGCGCCGCGGGCGCCGCCGTCGGCGAAGCGCTGAAGAAGGGTCCGACCGACGGATCCGTGCTGGGATTCATTCCGACAGCGACGCTGATCGGAAAACTCACGACCAAATCCTTCCCGTTCGATCCGCAGACCGACCTCAAGCCGCTGACGCTGGCCGGCACCTACACGACAGCCTATGCCGTGTCGCGCAAGATCGACGTTTCCTCGCTGGCCGACTACGGCAAGTGGCTGCAGAGCGCCGGTCCCGCCGATGCGCGGTTCGGCACGACCTCGCTGCGGAGCTTCACTCACTTCTTCGGTCTGATGATCGGCAAGGCGCTCGGCCGCGAGCTGGAGGCCGTCTACTACAAGGGCGCCTCGCCGCTGATAGCCGACATCGAGCCGGCGAAAATCCCCGCCGGCGCCAGTGGCCTCACGTCGCTGCTGCAGCACCACCGCGGCTCGCGGCTGCGCATCCTCGTCAGCTCGGGCGATCAGCGCAGCAAGACTGCACCCGACATTCCCACCGTCGTCGAGCTCGGCTATCCCACCCTCGAACTGCACAACTGGTATGCCTTGTTCGGTCCCGCCGGCCTGTCGCCGGAGGTGGCGGCGGCATGGGAGCGCGAGCTGCGTGCCACGCTGGATTCGCGCGAGACGACAGAGCTTCTGACCCAGCTCGGCCTCGAC
Organism: Pseudomonadota bacterium; assembly: GCA_023436825.1. The sequence continues at coordinate 1,420 of JAEZHS010000746.1, forward strand.
GTGGAAACATCGACGGGCGAGCAATGCGCCAAGCGACTGGCAGCCGACATGACACGCTGGCAGACAATCCTTGACTCACTCGGCCTCAAGGCGACCAATTGAGCTTCGACAACACAGGTGTCCGCATGAGCGAACCGCTGAAGGTATTCTGGCAACCCGGTTGAACGAGCTGTCTGAGACTCAAAGAGTTTCTATCGGTCCGTGAGATCGACTTCGTTTCAGTGAATGTGCTCGAGGATCCGGCCGGCATGGCCGAGCTGCAGCGGCTCGGCGTGCGCTCGGTGCCGGTGCTGTCGCGCGGCGACAAATACACTTTCGGCCAGAGCACCAAGCAGATCGTCGACTTCCTCGGCCTCACCGAGAAGTCCGGCCCCGAACTGTCGACCGACGAGTTGGCCGCGCGCGTCATGAAGTTCATGGACGCCGCCCTCGAGCTGATCCCGCTGATGCCGGCAGATCGGCTCGGCGTCCATGTCCCGGGCCGGCCGCGCAGCTACCGGACGCTCGCCTTCCATCTGTTCCGCGTGGTCGACGCCTTCCTCGACGCCAACGAGAACATCACCCTGGTTCAGGCGATGTTCCGCGAAGAGCCCGCTGCCGATGCCGGCACCGACGCGCTGGTGACCTACGGCTCGAAGGTGCGCCAACGCTTCGCGGCATGGTGGCAAGACGCCAACACTTCGCCGGCAAAATCGCTGCAGACCTACTACGGGCCGCAGAGCCTGCATGAGCTGATGGAACGAACGACTTGGCATTGTGGCCAGCATGTGCGGCAATACATGATGTTGTTGGAGAAGGAGGGGGTGAGCCATCACCGGCCGCTGGTCGCCGCCGACTTCGCCAAGCTGCCGATGCCCCAGAACGTCTGGGATGGTTGACGGAAGCCGGCCGCTCGCTTACCCAGCGTTTTGCATGACAAACAAGTTTCCCGGCCAGAAATATCCGACCGCCGGCGCCTTCGTCGCCGGCTACGTATCGGCGATAGCGACCGCCCTAAATTCGGTGCGGCCCGGCCAGGTCGAGCGCGCCGTGACGGCGATGAAGCGGGCCATCCAGTCCGACAGGCTGATCTTCACCTGCGGCAACGGCGGCTCGGCGGCCATCGCCAATCACCTGACCTGCGACTGCTCCAAGGGGATCGCCACCAACACCACGCTGCGGCCGCGCGTGGTGAGCCTGTCTGCGACGGTCGAACTGGTGACGGCGATCGCCAACGACATGGCCTACAGCGAGGTCTTCGCCTATCAGCTCAAGAACGCGGCGCGACCGGGTGACGTGCTGATCACCATCTCGTCGTCCGGCGACTCGGAGAACATCATCCGTGCGCTCGACTGGGCAGGCAACAACGGCATGACGACGATCGCGCTCTCCGGCTTCTCCGGCGGACGAAGCGCCCAGATGGCCGACATCAGCCTGCACGTCGCCGCCGAGAATTACGGCGTCGTCGAAGACGTGCATCAATCGCTGATCCACATCCTCGCCCAGTATGTGCGGATGTCGGAGCTGCCGTCCGAGCTGGTGCAGACACTCCGCTTCTGATCCCTGGATTCGGGCTGCAGACCGAGGGAACCCCCCCCGGCCGGGCGCGTTCACTGGCTGACCCAAACAGCCCAGGAGCATGTCATGCGCAATGCGGCCACTCACAACGGCAAAGATCTGGCGCGCGAAATCGCGGCTCTCCGGGAGCAGCTCGACGACCTCGCCGACACGGTGAACGGCACGGGCAGCTCGATGGTGGCCCGCGGCGAAGCGGCGCTCGAGGAAACGCTGAAGTCAGCGCGTGAACTGATCGGCAAGTATGGCGACACGGCCAAGGCCATCGCCCACGACACGGCGAAACTCAAGGACAGGGCCACCGACACGCTGATCGAGCAGACCGAGACGCGCCCGCTCACGACGCTCGCGGCGATCGTCGGCATCGGTTTCCTGGCAGGCTGGCTTTGTCGTCGCCACTAGTCGGCCGTCGCACAGGCCACTCCAGCCCGCCCGTCGGTCGATGATCGGTCCCCTGCTGCGCGTGGCGGCGTCCGCCGCCGCCGCGCGTTCCCTGCGCAACGCTGCGCACGAAGCGGCGACGCGCGCGCTGCTGGCGGTCGGGGCCGCGATCGCGGTCGGCATCGGCGTGATCTGCCCCACCTGCTCCGCCTACATCCTGCTCGCCCGAAGCCTCGACCCGGCGGCCGCCTGGGGAATTCTCGGCGGAGTCTGGGGACTGGGCGGGCTGCTCTACTTCGCCGTCGCCAGCCGCCGGCGCGGCTGAGGCGTCTTGCGTTGCCGCATGGCGACCGGCGGGCGCGCCACCGACGCGAGCGCGGGCTTGCGCGCCAGCCGCTCGCTCACCGGACGATCGTCGGCCAGCAGGACCTCCAGCCAGCGCATCGACGGCAGATGGGCGGCGATGGTGCTGATCAGGATCAGCAGCGGCACCGCGACGATGGCGCCGATCGCGCCCCACATCCAGCCGAGCAAGGCAATGGAAGCGAACACCGCGACGGTGTTGAGGGCACAGCGACGGCTCACGAACATCGGCGTGACGAGGTTGGCCTCGATGACGTGGATGGCGAGCAATGCAGCCGGCGCGCCGACGATGCGCGGCCAGTCGTCGAAGGTGAGCAACGCCACAACGGCCACCACCGTGATGGTCACTGCCGAGCCGATGAACGGCACGAAGCCCGCGATGCCCATCAGGGCGCCCCAGATGATGGCATTGGGAAAGTCCAGCACGGCGAGGGCAACCGTCGAGCAGGCGGCGACGCCGGTGTAGATCACGGCGAGCGAGAACAGGTAATGGCCGACGCGCTCGTTGATGTCGCGCATCACCCGCGCCAGCCGCACGCGCGTGCTGAATGAGGCGGGAATGCGCATGATCTGGCGTCGCGAATTGTTGCGATGGGTGAGCAGCAGGAAGGCCAGAATCGCGGCATAGAACACCTGCAGCACCACGCCGGGCGTGTTGCCCGCGAGTTCGGCGATCAGCGACTTCTCGCGCACTACCACCTTCTCCGGCGGCGTCACCGTCGGCGTCGTCGGCGCCGCCGCCGACGTCGCCTGCTCGACCTGCTTGGACACCTCCTGGACGATGGCAACCGACTTGCGCACGCCCTCGAGCTTCCGTTCCAGCGTGTAGGTCAGGTAGGGCGTCTGGTCGATCCAGTTGGTGAGAGCCGGAATGGAGATGGCGAGCAGCGCCGCCAGGCCCATGGCCAGCATCAGCACAGACGCGGCGGCCGCCAGGGGCGGCGGAACGCGCAGGCGCTCGAACGTATTGGCGACCGGTGTCAGGATCAACGCCAGGACGATGGCGCCTGCCGTGGGGATCAGGAAGTCGCGCGCGACATAGCCGAGGGCGGCGATGGCGCATACCGCCAGCACGATCAGCGGTCGGCGGATCGCCGAGCCACGATGGACATGGACGACGGGAAAGCGTTCTTCGTCCTGCTCTCTGGTCGCGACGCCCACGCCTCTCGGCTCCCATTGGATCGACTTCAACGGCCGGGCACCCAACGTGGTTGCACCGTTCTGAAATTGCGTTTCTCTCTGTGGCTTCAGGGGTTTGCCGAGTGCGCACGGCGACCTTTAGGCTCCCGCCACCATGCCGACCTATGCCAACACCGTTCCCGTCATGGAGCGTCATCGCTTCGACAGCGGCTCGCTCGACCGCTACCTGCTGCGCCATCTCGAAGGCTATCGCGGCGGACTGGAGGTAAGGCAGTTCGACTCCGGGCACTCCAATCCGACCTTCTTCGTCGGCGCGGAAATGTCGGACAGCAAGCGGCGCGACTTCGTGCTGCGCAAGAAGCCGCCCGGCAAGCTGGTGGCGTCGGCCCATCAGGTGGATCGCGAGTTCCGCGTGATCGCGGCCCTTGCCGGCACCGACGTTCCGGTGGCCCGCGCCCGCCTGCTGTGCACCGACGATTCGGTGATCGGCCAGATGTTCTACCTGATGGACGCCGTGCCCGGCCGCATCCTGATCGACGCCTCGATGCCCGACCAGAGCCGCGAGGAGCGCGCGGCCATCTTCGATTCCATGAACGACGTGCTCGCCCGCCTGCACAAGGTCGATCCGGCGAAGGTCGGGCTCGGCGACTACGGGCGCCACGGCCAGTACATCGCGCGCCAGGTGGCGCGCTGGAGCCGGCAGTACGCCGAGCTCAAGACCGAAGACATCCCGGCGATGGACAAGCTCTCGGCCTGGCTGCCCGAGCACATTCCGGCCGACGATCCCACGACAATCGTCCATGGCGACTATCGCCTGGGCAATCTCATCGTGCATCCGACCGAGCCGCGCGTCGTCGCGGTGCTCGACTGGGAGCTTTCCACGCTCGGCCATCCGCTGTGCGACGTCGCCTACAACTGCCTGGGTTATCACCTGCCCGATCCGCCGCACGGCTTCGCCAAGGTCGACTTCGACAGGCTCGGCCTGCCGACCGAGCGGGATTATGTCGCCGCCTACTGCCGGCGCACCGGGCGGCAATCCATCCCGCACTGGAACTATTACCTCGCCTTCTCGCTCTATCGCCTGGCCGCCATCGCCCAGGGCGTCTATCGCCGCGGCCTGCAGGGCAATTCGTCCAATCCCGAATCGATCAAGATGAGCCGGTCCGCGCGCGAGCGCGCCGAGCTCGCGTGGAGTCTCGTGTCCTAGGAGGAAACCATGAAGAAGATCACCCGCCGCTCGACGCTCGCCATCGCCGGCGCAGCCGCGACGGCACCGTTGGCCACCGTGCGGGCGCAGCAGACCGGACTGCCGGACAAGCCGCTGAAGATCCTGGTCGGCTTTCCGGCCGGCGGCGGCACCGACGTCATGGCCCGCTTCCTGGCCGAGCCGCTGAAGCAGCGCACCGGCCGCAACGTGTTGATCGACAACAAGGCGGGCGCCTCGGGCACCATCGCCGTCGAGACCCTGAAGAACGCGGCGCCGGACGGCACCACGATCGCCTACGTGCCCTCGGCCACCATCGTCCAGAAGCTCACCATGGAGTCGGTGCCGTTCGATCCGCTGACCGACATACAGCCCGTCACGCTGGCAGGCACGGTGCAGACGGCCTTCTGCGTGTCGCCGACCATCGGCGTCAACACGCTGCCCGAATACATCGAATGGCTGAAGAAGAACCCGGCGCGGCAGAGCTTCGGCACCACGGCGATGGGCTCGTTCACGCACTTCTTCGGTGTCATGGCCGGTCGCGAGATCGGCATCCCGCTCGAGCCCGTGCCGTATCGTGGCGCCGCGCCGCTGGTCGCCGATCTGCAGGGTGGCCATATCGCGGCGGGCTGCGGCGGCATCACCGACTTCCTGGAGCATCATCGAGCCGGCAAGGTGAAGGTGATCTTCACCTCGGGCACGAAGCCCACGACCTCGGCGCCGGAAATCCCGACCGCCACGCAGCTGGGCTATCCCAAGCTGCAGATCCTGGGCTGGTACGTCTTCTTCGTTCCCGCCAGGACTCCGGCGCCGCTGGTCGATGCCTGGGGCAAGGAGCTCAGGGCGGTGCTGGCCCTGCCTGAGGTCCAGAAGAAGCTCACCGAACTTGGCCTCGATGTCGAGACCTCGACTCCCGCAGAGTTCACCCAGCGCATGACGGCCGATCTCGCCCGCTGGAAGGCGATCATCGATTCGATCGGCTATAAGGCGACGCAGTAAACTGCGTCGCCCCGACCGCAGCGCAGCGCAGCGGAGGGGCCTCGTCCGTCGGACGGAGGGAGCCCTCGGCTTCGCTCGGGGTGACGGATACCGTGAGGAGGGCCGTCCATGCCGATGCTCAAACGCGCCGACGCCGAGATCCACTACGAGATCCACGGCGCCGGCTTTCCCGTCCTGCTCTATGCGCCGGGCGGATTGAAGTCGGAGATGAGCATGTGGGGCGGCTCGTCACCGGCCTACCCCAACGGCTTCCCGTGGATGGACCCGCGCACGGCCCTGGCCGACAAATACACCGTGATCGCCATGGACCAACGCAACGCCGGCCGCTCGGTGGCCGACGTCAAGCCCGACCACGGCTGGCACACTTTCGCCGGCGACCATCTCGCGCTCATGGACCATCTCGGCTTCAAGAGGTTCCACGTCATGGGCGGCTGCATCGGCGGCAGCTATTGCTTCGAGGCGATCGAGCAGGCGCCCGACCGCGTCGCGGCCGCCGTGCTGCAGAACCCGATCGGCCTGTGGGAGAACCGCGACAACTGGGATGCCGCGGTCAAGGGCTACGGCGAGACCGTGCGCAAGCGCGATCCCTCGATCAGCCAGGAGACCATCGACTCCTTCGGCCGGAACATGTTCGGCAGCGACTTCGTGTTCTCCGTCAGCCGCGAGTTCGTGAAGGCGTGTCGCACGCCGCTCTACCTGCAGCCCGGCACCGACAAGCCGCATCCGGCCCACACCAGCGCCGAGATCGCCGAGCTTGCGCCCAACATCGAGGTCCAGAAGGACTGGCGCGGGCCGGAATTCCTGCAGGAATCGATTCGACGGGTGCACGACTTCCTGGCAAGGAATACACCCAAGTGATGATACGCCGTCTTGCTCTCGCAGCACTCGTCTCTGCTGCATTCGTCCTTCCGTCCTCAGCGCAGGAGCAACCCTGGGTCGCCGTGGCCAGCGACGGCGCAGGCCTGTGGGGCGTCGCTGTCGGCATGGCGACGCGCGAGGCCGCCGAGACGTCCGCTCTCGGCGAGTGCGGCATGTACTGCAAGGTGAAGTTCACGGCGCAGGCGCGCTGCGTGGCCTACGCCTTCAGCGAGACCGGCCGGGCCGAAGGGTTCAGCGCCGGCGCCACCCGCCAGGAGGCCGAGCAGCCGGCGTGGGCGGAGTGCAACGCCAACGTGCCGGCCGATTCCTGCAAGATCAAGACGGCGCGCTGCTTCGAGTAAGTCGCGCTCATTCCCTCCGGACCGCGAAGACTACCGCTTCAGCTCGATCTTGAAGACCTCGTCGAGCCACTTGCGGGCTTCGTGGAGATTGGTGAACACGCGGACGGGCCGCTCGCCGTCCTCAGTGAGGGCCGCAAGCTCGCGCACGGTGTCGCCGCGCTTGCCGTCTACGACGAACGCCACGGGACCGCGCTGAGCCGCCTGCGGCGAATTCCGCGCCATCGTCAGAAGTTGCTTGAGAAGCGTCATGTCGGCGTCGGTATTGGCCGCCGCGACGTCGATCAGCTTGCGGTAGTGCAGTGCGCCCTGCTCGACCCCTTCCCGGACGGCGTTCAGGAACTCCTCGGCGGAGATCGTTCCATGAGCGACGCCGACAAGCAGGCGGTCCTGATGGGAAATACGAACGTGGATCGGCATGGGTCTCGAGCGGAGTAATAGGCAGTGCCGCGTCGAGATACAAGCATTCGCTGTGCGGTTAGATCAGCGTTCGTAGCCCGGCTTGCCCATCTTGGCCGCCGCACCGGCAGGTTGTTCCGGCCGTGGAAACGGCGACGGTTCCTTCGCCTGCAGGCCGTTGCGGACGAGCATTACACCCGGGACGGCACAGGCATGCGCTTCGGCTCGCTTCATGTCGGCGGCGTGACGAACCGTACCAGTCAGGGTCACCTCGCCATTCCTGACCTCGACCTCGATATCGCGCGCATCGAGGCCGACATCGTCGTCGAGGCACTCCCGCAATTCGCGGGCGATGTCGGCATCCGGATGCCGGTATCCAGCGGGTTCACGGACCTCGGGCGCATGGTCCTCAGGTTCGACGCGATTCATCTGGTTCCTCCCGTCGGGTTGCCTTGGCCTTTCTATCACGTCTATCACGCGGCCTCGCTGGAGCAGGCTGCAAGAAGGAAACCGGATCGCTCGCCGGGAAGGTGTCCTGCAAAGCCTGGTCGAGCTTGTCGTCGTTCTTCGCTTTCAATATACGGCGCTTGGCTGGCATGCCGCCCTCCTCCGAAACGAACTCGCCTCGGGGATATGGGTTGCCGCGGCAACTTGCACAGGGGCCGGTCGTTCAGGTGCCATGGCCACGAAGAAAAAATGGTCCGCCGAGGTGACCCGCGAGAGCCATGCGCTGTCACTCGACAAGGGTGTCTTCAGCCGGCGCAGTGCCGGCGCCATCGCCCGCTCGCTGAAGCGCTCGGCCGAGCGCAGCCGGGCGCGCAAGTCCTCGCCCTACCGGTCGGCAATGTCGATGCTGACTTTTTACATCAACCGCGGCGGGAAAGGCCTGTCGGCCAGCCGGCGCCGGACCCTGGAAGCGGCCAAGCGCGAGTTGCGGCACCTGTTCGGCAAGCAAAAGGCCTGAGCCGGGGGACCCTTGCCAAATAGATGATTAGCGTCCTAACTTTTTTGGGATGCCCGCCAAGCACATCGATTTCGGCTTTCGCGTCGCCCGCATCGCCCGGCGCCTGCGCCAGGCCGTCGACGCCGAATTGCGCGCCTATGGGCTCACCGATGCGACGTGGCGGCCGCTCGCCTATGTCGGCAAGCTCGGCGGCGGCGTGCGCCAGAAGGAGCTCGCCACGGCCCTGTCGATCGAGGGACCGACCCTGGTCCGCCTGCTCGACAATCTCGAGCGGCGCGGCCTGATCGAGCGGCGCGAGGACGAGACCGACCGGCGGGCCCGCGGCATCTACCTGACGCGCGCCGGCCGTGACCTCGCCGTGCGCGTGGCCAAGGTCGGCACCGAGATCCAGGCGCGCGTGCTCGCCAAGGTGCCGCCGGCCGATCTCGAAATCTGCCAAGCCGTCTTTGACACGATCGAACGCGAGCTGGACACGCGGCTGGATATCGCCGCGCCGGCCGCCGAATAGGAGAAGGAGGAGGAAGCGATGGCTCAAGTCGTGGTGAACGAACCGAACCGCTGGCGCCTCGAGACACCAGGCGCTTCCACTTGGCCGCGCAGCGCACGACCAGACGCGGCGAAGAAATACTTCATGGTGTCGGCCGACGGCCATGCCAACGAGCCCGCCAACCTGTGGGTCGAACGCATCGACGCCAAGTACCGCGAGCGCCTGCCGCGCGTGATCACCGACAAGGACGGCGTGCAGTGGCGCGTCAGCGAAGGCCATCGTCCGGACCGGCTGCGGCTTTCGACGCTCGAAGGCGAGGACCAGCTTCGCAACAAGGCCGGCGCCGATCCCGTCGGACGCCTCGCCGATCACGACCTCGACGGCATCGACGTCGAGCTGATCTTTCCCAACAAGGGACTGGCCATGTGGGCGACGCCCGACCCCGAGTTCGCCATGGCGCAGTGCCGGGTATGGAACGACTGGGCGTGGGAGCTGTTCGCCGCCCACCAGGACCGCATGATCCCGGCCGGCGCCATCGCCACCGGCGATCTGGACGGTTCGATCGCGGAGGTGCAGCGGCTGGCCAAGCTCGGCTTCAAGTGCCTGACCTTGCCGTGCAAGCCGATCTGGGGCGGCCATGACAGCGGCCATGTGAACTACAACTTGCCGCATTTCGATCCGCTGTGGGCCGCGATCTCCGACGCCAACCTGCCGATCACCTTCCATGTCTCGACCGGGCGCGATCCGCGCGCCGCGCGCGGCAACGGCGGCGCGGTGGTGAACTACGTGTCGCACTCACTGTCGCCCACCATCGAGCCGGTGGCCAATCTCTGCGCCTCGGGCGTGCTGGAGCGCTTCCCCAAGATCCGCTTCGCCACCATCGAGGCCGG
>JAEZHS010000010.1 GCA_023436825.1 Pseudomonadota bacterium
CAACACGACCGGTGCCTGCCCCCTTCCTCTATCCTCTCCCGTATGACGGGGGAGGAAGTCATGAGGTCATGGCGAGGCGTGCCTGTACACCGTCGGGATCTTCGCAAGGTCCTGCAGCAGGTCGGGCGGCATGTCGGACGGCTTCGCCGAGTTCGCGCTGGCGCCGATCGAGTCGACCAGGCCGCCGAAGCGCTCGGCGATCGCCTTGGCGATCTGGTCATGACGGCCGACGGCGGCGAACAGGTGCACGACGTCGTCCGACACCTCCTTTGCCATCTGGTCCCACTGGCCGGCGCGGGTCATGGCGTTGAGCTTGCGGCCGAGGTCGCCCAGCCCGTGCACCTCGAACACCGGCCAGTAGGCCGGCGTCGAACCGTAGAAGGCGACGCGATAGCGTACCCAGTCGAACAGCCTGGCGACCGCTTCGTCGTCCTTGCCGGTGACGACGAAGCCGCCGCCGGAGATCTCGAAGCTCTCGCGGCTGCGGCCACGGGCGGCGAGCCCGGCATCGATGATGGGCATGATGTTCTCAGCCAGGTACTTCCTGGTGCAGAACGAGTGGAGCTTCACGTCGTCGGACTCTTCCGCCGCCACCTTCAGCATGACCGGGCCGACGGCGGCGACGCCGAGACGCGGCAGCGGGCCGTCATAGCCTTCCGGCACGAAGTTGGGCGTCATCAAGGTGAAGCGGTAGTGCTTGCCCTCGTAATTGAGCTTGCTGCCGTCCTTCCACGACTTCCAGATCGCCCGCACCGCCTGCACATACTCGCGGATACGCGGCGCCGGCGGCGACCACGGCACGGAAAAGCGCCGCTCGTTGTGCGCCCTCACCTGGCTGCCGATGCCGAGCGTCACCCGCAACCCGCCGAAGCTCGACGCCAGGTCCCAGCCGACATTGGCCACGGCCATGGGCGAGCGGGCAAAGGCGATGGCGACCCCGGTGTGCAGTTCGATCCGCTTGGTGGCGGCGCCGGCCACGGCCAGCGACAGGAACGGCTCGTGCCGGTTCTCCTGGGTGCTGACGCCGGTGTAGCCCGTCGCCTCGATCGCCTGGGCTGCCTGGCCGACCGTGGCCAGGTTCTCCTGAGGCAGAGTGGTGAACACGCGCATTCCGTTGCTCTCCTAGATTTGTCGCAGGGAAACCTGCGCGATTGAATGGTCGGCAGCCTTGTACAGCACGACGTGGGCCCGTTCGCGCGTCGGCAGGATGTTCTCCTTGAGGTTTACCTCGTTGATCGACGACCAGATGCGCCGTCCGGCCGCGCTCGCCTCCTCGGGCCCGAGGTCCTTGTAGTGATGGAAATAGGATGTCGGCTGCTGGAAGACGGTGCGCTGCAGCAGGCGAAAGCGATCGAGATACCAGGCCGCGATGTCGGCCGTGCTGGCATCGAGGTAGATGGAGAAGTCGAAGAAATCGGAAAGGATCACCGACGCCGGCCGACCGCCTGAACCGCCCGCGAGGCCGGGCTGCAGTACGTTCAGGCCCTTGAAGATCAGCACGTCCGGCCGACGCACGACCTGCCACTGATCGGGCACGATGTCGTACGACTGATGCGAATAGACCGGCGCGCGCACCTCCGGCTGGCCCGCCTTCACGTCGGCCAGGAACTGGACCATGCGCTTGGCATCGTAGCTCTCGGGGAAGCCCTTGCGCGACATGAGCTGCTTCTCCTCCAGCGCGCGCAGCGGATAGAGGAAGCCGTCTGTGGTCACGAGGTCGACCGCCGGATGGTCGGGCCACCCTGCCATCAGCGCCTGGAGGATGCGGGCGAAGGTGCTCTTGCCGACGGCGACGCTGCCGGCGATGGCGATCACATAGGTATGCCCGGTCACCGGCCGGCCGAGAAAGGTGTCGGTGACGCCGTCGAGATTGCGCGCCGCCCGGACATGCAGGTTGAGCAGACGCGACAGCGGCAGGTAGACGTCGGCGCGCTCCTCGAGCGAAACGCGCTCGTTGAGCCCACGCAGCGACAACAGATCTTCCTGGTTGAGCGTGAGCGGCGTGTTGGCGCGCAGCTTCGCCCATTCGGTCCTGCTGAACGTCTGGTACGCTTCAGGGCGCATGCGACGCACTCCCGGGGCCGCACCGCGGCCATCCGGGGCGGCGGCCGCTATTCGGCCGCCTGCTTCATCGGATCGCCTTCGGGCGGATTGTTCGACGGCCGCCAGCGTAGCACGGGCTTGCGGGCGGCAAGCGTCTCGTCGAGGCGCCGCCGCGGGGCGAAACGCGGCGCGGCCTTGAACTCCTCGGCCGCGGTCCCGCTCTTCGCCCGCTCGGCCAGCGAGCGCAGTGCCGCGATGAACAGGTCGAGATCCTCCTTGGCCTGGCTCTCGGTCGGCTCGATGAGCATCGCGCCGTGCACGACCAGAGGGAAGTACATGGTCATCGGGTGATAGCCCTCGTCGATCATCGCCTTGGCGAAGTCGAGGGTGCTCACACCGGTATCCTTGAGGAAGCTGTCGTCGAACAATGCCTCGTGCATGCACGGGCCCTCGAAGGCCGGCGTCATGACGTCCTTCAGCGAGGCCATCACGTAGTTGGCCGACAGCACGGCGTCCTCGGACGCCTGCTTAAGGCCATCGGCGCCGTGGCTCATGATGTAGCTGAGCGCCCGGGTGAACATGCCCATCTGGCCGTGGAACGCTTTCAGCCGCCCCAGCGGCTTGCCATCGACCGCGGCGCCGTCTTCCGCGACGCGCCACTTGTCGCCGTCCTTCACGATCCACGGATAGGGCGCATAGGGCGCCAGTGCGGCCGACAGCACCACCGGACCCGCACCCGGCCCGCCGCCGCCATGCGGCGTCGAGAAGGTTTTATGCAGGTTGATGTGCATGCAATCGACGCCGAGGTCGCCCGGCCGCACGCGGCCGACGATGGCGTTGAAGTTGGCGCCGTCGCAGTAGAAGAAGGCGCCTGCGTCGTGCACCGCCCGCGAGATCTCGACGATCTCGGTCTCGAACAGGCCGCAGGTGTTGGGGTTGGTCAGCATGATCGCCGCCACATCGGGCCCCAGCGCCGCCTTGAGCGCTGAGAGGTCGACGCGGCCGCGGTCGTTGGCCGGGATCGGCTTGACAGTGAAGCCGAGCGCCGCTGCCGTCGCGGGGTTGGTGCCATGCGCCGATTCCGGCGCCAGCACGACCTTGCGCTTGGCCCGCTCGCCGCGCGCTTCGAGGGCGGCGGCGATCGCCATCATGCCGCACATCTCGCCGTGCGCGCCGGCGGCCGGCGACATCGCCACGGCCGGCATGCCGGTCAGCGTCTTCAGCCAGTGCGCCAGGCGGTCGATCAGTTCTAGCGCGCCCTGCACGGTCGAGACCGGCTGCAGGGGATGCAGGTCGCCGATGCCGGGCAGGCGCGCCACCTTCTCGTTGATGCGTGGGTTGTGCTTCATGGTGCACGAGCCCAGGGGATAGACGCCCATGTCGATGGCATAGTTCTTCTGGCTGAGGCGCGTGTAGTGCTGCACCACCTGGGGCTCGGAAAGGCCCGGCAGGCCGATCTCGCCGGCGCGCTTCAGGCCGTTCAGGCGGTCCTTCACCTTCGGCGGTTCCGGCAGGTCGACGCCGCAGCGGCCGGACTGGCCCATCTCGAAGATCAGCGGCTCCTCGATCTGCAGCGCGCGATTGCCGGTGAAGGTTGGTTTGTCAGAGGCGCCGGCGGCGATGCCGCCACTACGACCCTGGGAGCGGTCGAGCGATTGGACCATCACAGCACCTCCTTCAGGCCGGCGATCAGCGGCGCCATGCCCGCCTCGGTCGCTGTCTCGGTCGCGGCCAGCAGCAGAAGGTTCGCGACGGAAGGATCGTCAGGGATCAGCCGCGACACCGGAACACCTGCCAGGATACCGCGGTCGGCCAGCGCTTCGACCACCGGCGCCGCCGGCTTGGACAGGCGCACGGTGAATTCGTTGAAGAAGCTGTCGTTCAGCAGCTTCACGCCAGGTAGCGCGGCCACGCGATCGGCAAGTTCGCTCGCCTTGGCATGGTTGAGCTCGGCCAGGCGGCGAAAGCCCGCCTCACCCAACAGCGTCAGATGGACCGTGAAGGCGAGCGCACAGAGGCCCGCGTTTGTGCAGATGTTGGAGGTCGCCTTCTCGCGGCGGATATGCTGCTCGCGTGTGCTCAAGGTCAGCACGAAGCCCCGCTTGCCGTCGGCATCGACGGTTTCACCGACCAGGCGGCCGGGCATCTGGCGCACGTACTTGTCGCGGGTGGCGAACAGGCCGACATAGGGCCCGCCGAAGCCCAGTCCATTGCCGACGGACTGGCCCTCACAGACCACGATGTCGGCGCCCATCTCGCCCGGCGGCTTTATGAGGCCGAGCGATACGACCTCGGTCACGACCACGATCAGCAGCGCACCGGCGGCATGGCAGGCGGTGGCGAGCTTGGTGAAGTCGCGCACATGTCCGAAGAAGCTCGGATTCTGCACGACCACACACGAGGTCTCCTTGTCGACCTTGGCGATCAGATCCTCCAGGCCCTCTGGATCGGCGGCGCCGGAGACGGCGCTATAGCCTTGCCAATGCGCGGTGGTCTCGATGATGTTGCGGTAGTGCGGATGGAGCCCGCCCGAGATCAGCGCCTTGGTGCGGCGCGTGATGCGGTTGGCCATCAGCACGGCTTCCGACGCCGCCGTCGAGCCGTCGTACATCGAGGCGTTGGCGACCTCCATGCCGGTTAAAAGGCTGACCTGGGTCTGGAACTCGAACAGGTACTGCAGCGTGCCCTGGGTGATCTCGGGCTGGTACGGCGTGTAGGACGTCAGGAACTCGCCGCGCTGGATCATGTAGTCGACGGCCGACGGCACGTGATGGCGATAGGCGCCGGCGCCGACGAAGAACGGCGCGCTGGACGGTGAGACGTTCTTCGCCGCGTAGCCCTGGAAAGCGCGCTCGACTTCCAGCTCGCCGAGATGGTCGGGCAGGCCCGCGACCTTGCCGGGCAGCCGCGCCGAGGCCGGCACGTCCTTGAACAATTCGTCGACCGACTTGGCGCCGACGACCGCCAGCATGTCGCGGCGATCGGTCGGCGTGAGGGG
>JAEZHS010000045.1 GCA_023436825.1 Pseudomonadota bacterium
GCGGCCACCAGGATCTCGCCGGTGAACCGGCTGCGGGCGCCGAGGTCGTTCAGGCGATTGCGCGGGTGATAGGCGATCATCCACGAGGCGGTGACGGCCATCGCCTCCGACGCGACCAGCCAGCCCAGGCCGCGCCATGCCTCGGGCGCCAAGGTCAGCGCGAAAACCATGATGCCGATCGCCAGCAGGGCAAGGCCCGGCCAGTCGTGCCGTGGCGGCGCCTTGCGCGTCAACCACCAGCCGGAGAGAGCGCCGATCAGCACGCTCACCGTCGCCAGGAGCGTGCTCTCGGTGATGGCGAGCCAGACGATCGCGGCCGCGGTCGCGCCGTTGATGGCCACGCGCAGGAAGGCGTAGCCGAGGGTCCAGGGCGCCAGAAGCTCCAGCCAGCTCCCGGCAGTGCGGCGGCCGAGCCACAGCATCACCAGGCCGGCGGCCAGAAGCTGCACCAGGGTGTAGGCCCAGGCGTCGAGCCTGGCGCCGCTCACGACATGGCGGGTCAGCAGCAGATAGAGCGACCACAGGAGCGAGTTGCCGAGGCCGAGCGCCAGAAGGTGACCGCTCATCGCTTTGTCGGTGGGATCAGGTCCTGAAGCGCAGCAGCAGGTGATTCACGCCGTTCAGCTTGACGTAGAGGTCCTCGAACTGCGTGTAGAAATCTTCCCATTGCGGCAGGCCGCCCTGGGCGCCGAGCGCGGTGTAGATCTCGGCCACGGTCTTGCGGCCGTCGATCTGGGACACGATGCGCGCGGCAAGCGGCGGCAGTTGCGCCCGCCACGGGAAGCCGTCGAGGTTGGCGATCAGCGGCGTGCCGGGCTGCAGGCCGGCCGCGAGTTTCTGGGCGTCCATCTCGCGCAGGACGGGGATGGCCGAGGTGTCCTCGGGCCGCGCCACCGTGTCGAAGCCCGCGCGCGTCGCATAGAAGACGTGGGTGCGCAGATTGCCCGCCAGGCGCTCGGCGAAGGCCGCGCGTTCGATCAGCGGCAACGAGCTCGCCTGGCGTGCAATGATGGGATCGCTCATGTAGGTCGCGGGCTCGTAGCGCACCGGCTCGAGGAAGGCGACCACACGCAGGCCCGCCTGCTGCGCCATCGCGCCGATCTCGGGGACGGTGAAGGCGCGGTCGCAGCTGTGCAGCAGCAGGTCGTAGAGGCCGGCGTCGCCGCCGGTGACGTGGTCGTTGAGATAGGGATTGCGGCGGAACAGGTTGGTGGTCGGCAGGAAGCGGATCAGGCGCTTGGTCATGGCGATCCGGTCCTCGATCGCCATCGACGGCGGCGCCAGGGTGCGCAGCAGTTCCTGCAGGGGATAGACGCCGCTTCGACCGTACTCGCCGTAGAGCATCACGCCGACGCCGCCTTCGGGATGCAGCACGCTCGCCAGCGCGCGCATGCCGGCGGCGGGGTCGGGCAGGTGATGCAGCACGCCGGTGCAGTCGATGTAGTCGAACTGGCCGATCGCCATCGACGGCAGGTCGAGCAGCGAGCCGGTGATGAAGTTGATGTTGCGCAGGCCGCGCGCCTTGGCGCGGCCCTCGCAGATCGCGCGCGAGGCGGTCGAGATGTCGAGATAGACGACCTCGCCCGGGCAGCGCCGGTCGGCGATCTGCTGGGCCAGCATGATGCAGGCATCGCCCGTGCCGCCGCCCGCCACCAGCGCCCGGAACGGCCGCATGAAGTTCAGCCGGCCGGAGTAGAGGTAATGGTTGATCTCGAGGATGTGGCTCGGGGTGCCGGTGATCAGGCGGATCGCCTCATCGCGCGGGTCGCGCGGCGGATAGGGCAGCGCCTCGTACTGGGCGCGGACATCATCCATCGGCGAGGGGAGGGTCATTCTGGCCTTGTTTCACGGCGGGCGCGGCGCTACCCGGGGGAAGCAGCGTCGGCAAAGGATTAACAACAAAAAGACTGCGCATGAAAGGCTATTTCGGCATCGGTGTGGAAGGCGTCAGCAAGGCCATGAACGTGGGCACCTTGTTCCGCACCGCCCATGCCTTCGGCGCTTCCTTCGTGTTCACGCTGCGCGCCCAGTACAACCGCCGTGAGGGAGCGCAGAGCGACACCTCCGACACGCCGCGCTCGGTGCCGACCTACAACTTCGCCGACCTGGAAGCCTTTCGCCTGCCGCAGGGCTGCCGGCTGGTCGGCATCGAGATCACCGACCAGGCGATCGAGCTGCCGAGCTTCCGCCATCCCCGCCAGGCCGCCTACATCCTGGGCGCCGAGCGCGAGGGCCTGTCGGCCGACGTGCAGTCGATCTGCGACTATGTGGTGAAGATCCCGACCCGGTTCTCGGTCAACCTGGGCGTGGCCGGGGCGCTGATCATGTACGACCGCCAGCTCAGCCTCGGCCGCCACGCCCCGCGGCCGGTCGCCGAGGGCGGCCCGACCGAGCCCCTGGTGGTGCCGGCCTTCGGCGAGCCGATCTACAAGCGCAAGCAACGGCTGAGGCAAAAAGCCTTGTCGAAACAATGACTCATCATGTTCCTCTCCCCGTCAGGGGGGAAGTTGGGTGAGGGGCTGCGACGGATGTGACGCTCTCCCCCTAGCGGGGGAGAGGAGCATGACTTATGTGGGGGCTCACCATGGCGCCCCAGGCCCTCCTGCCCACCGAGCCGCTGCAGATCACCGAGCCCGGCCGCGGTCGTAACGACACGCGCCGCAACCTCGTCGGGCTGTCGCGCGAGGAGCTGAAGGCGGCGCTGATCGAGGCCGGGCTGGAGCCGTTCCGCGCCCGCCAGGTCTGGCAGTGGATCTACTGGCACGGCGTGCGCGACTTCGGCCTGATGACCAACATCGCCAAGAAGACGCGCGACCGGCTGGCCGACCTCTTCGTCATCGAGCGGCCCGAGATCGTCACCGAGCAGCGCTCGGTCGACGGCACGCGCAAGTGGCTGCTGCGCTTCCCCGACGGCAACGAGGCCGAGACCGTCAACATCCCCGAGGAGGATCGCGG
>JAEZHS010000058.1 GCA_023436825.1 Pseudomonadota bacterium
CGTTCGCACGCACCGCGGCGAGCGCGGCGGCGAGGTCGGCGCGTACGGCGTCGGGGCCGCGACGCCACAGATCGGTCATAAAAGTAGGGTTTTGTAGAGATGTTTCGGTCAGGTAAGGACTATTGCCGAACAGGGCATCGAGCAGCGCCGCCTGAGCGGGATCGTCGGGGCGCGCTGCCATCTCGTTCCATCGCATCCAAGCGACGTCGCGACGCTCCGTGTCGTGCGGTCGCGGCAGGCGGTCGGTCGAAAGCCAAGACATGCGGTGTGCGGGTCGGTTAAGTTGCTCTTCGTGTCCGGCGGCACGCTCGCCCAGGCGCGTCGTCATCGTCAAGAAGCGGGAAGTATCAGCCTTTGGTCAGACGAACGTATCGGGTGTGCATGCGGGTGGTCGCCGGCATCGTCTTTGCCGTCGGCGCGCTCGTCCTGGTGGCCGCCCTGCGTCTGATGGAAGGTCCCGTCGACCTCGACTTCCTCAAGCACCGCATCGCCCAGGCGGCCGACGTGCCGGGCAACGACATCAAGCCCGAGATCCAGCGCATCGCGCTCGAATGGGGCGGCATCAGCCAGCCCATGCGACTGGTGTTCAACGGCATCCGCTTCGTCAAGGACGGCCACCAAGTGGTCGCCACGATCCCCACGGCTTCGGTCACCTTCGATGCCCGCAATGTCCTGCAGGGCATGTTCCTGCCGAACACGGTCACGATCGAGGCCCCGACGATCGAAGCCGACATCACCCGTGACGGCGGCATGCTGCGTCGGGTCTTCACGTCTTCCGACGCCGAGTCGCAAGGCGAGGCGCTGGTCCTGCTGATCGAGCAGCTCATGGCCGAGCCCAACTACGGTTCGCTGATCGGCCAGCTCGACATGATCCTGATCGAGCGCGCCAAGGTCACGATCCGCGACCTCAAGACCGGGCTGACCTGGACCGCTCCCGCGGCGCGAGGTCGCCTGCAGCGCGACGCCGCGGGCGTCAGCATGGCGGCGTCGGCTCGACTCACCGGCGATGCCGGCAACTGGGTCGATGTCTCGCTGTCGGGCGTCTACACCCGCGACCGCAGCCGCATCTCGCTCGACGCCGCCGTCGACGGCTTCCGGCCGTCGATGCTGGCCGACCTGTCGCCCGACGTCGCGCTGCTGCGCGGCGTCGACATCGCTCTCGCGGGCCGGCTGCACATCGAGGCCGACGGTCACGGCGACGTACGCAGCGTCGCCGTCGACATCACCGGCGGCAACGGGCGGGTGACGCTTCCCGGTATCCTGCCGGCCTCGCATGCGGTGAAGTCGGTGAACGCCCGCGCCACCATCGATGCGATGGCGCACACGGCCAAGGTCGATCGCGTCGACGTCGATTTCGGTGCGGCGAAGGTATCGATCACCGGCGCGGGCGAGCGCAAGGCCGATGGCCAGACGTTCGCCGGCCGCGCCGAGGTGCGGCAGATCCCAGTCGATCGCCTGGGCGACTACTGGCCGCTGGAGTTCGCCGCCGGCGGCCGGGAGTGGGCGCTCAGCAATCTCAGCAAGGGCGATATCGACGTCGCGGCCGAGTTCGTGCTGAGCGCGCCGGGCAACGACATGGCCGAGCTGAAGGTCGATCGCCTGGTCGGCCTGCTCGACTACCGCGGCATGAAGGTGCGCTACATGCCGCACATGCCCGAGCTCGAGGGTGTTTCGGGCAAGGCGCGCTACGAGGGCGGCACGCTGCATTTCGACGTGGCAAGCGGGACTGCCGTCAATCTCAAGACGGCCGGCGCCACCATTGACCTTACCGGACTCGACGGACCGCCGCCGCAGCACGCCGCGATCCGCATGCCGATCACCGGCTCCGCGCAGAACGTGATCCGCTTCCTGGCGCGGCCGACGCTCGGCCTGCCCAAGGAGGTGCTCTATGACTACCGCCGGCTGGGCGGTGAGGTGGCGGTCGACGTATCGATCGGCTTCCCGCTGTTGAATGCGCTGACCGTCGCCGACCTCGACCTCAAGGCCGAGGCGTCGCTGACGCACTTCTCGCTGCAGGATGCGATCGGCGACGCCGACCTCAGCGACGCCACGGCGCGGATCAAGTACGGCAGCTCGGAACTCAGCGTCAGCGGAACCGGCAAGCTCGAAGGCAATGTGGTGGAGATCGGCTGGCGCGAGCTGTTCGGCGCCAAGGCGCCCTTCCGCCGGCGCTACGACCTCAAGGGCACGGTATCGACGGCGCTGGTCGCCAAGGCGGGTTTTCCGTCGCCCGAACCCTATCTCAGCGGACCGGTCGGCACGACGCTCTCCTATCAGGTGGCGACCAACGGCACCGGCGAGGTGGTTGGCCGCTTCGACATCAAGGCAGCCAAGGCAGAAGTCGCGCCGCTCGACTGGACCAAGCAGCCGGGCACCGAAGGCCAGGTCCAGATGACCATGAAGCTCGCCGCCGGCGGCAAGCTCACGACCATCGACTTCGACGCCCGCAGCAACGGGCTCGGCGGCAAGGGCCAGGTCCGCTTCACCGGCGACAACGCCCTGCAGCAGATCACCGTGAACCAGATCAAGATCGGCCAGACCGATGTCGCGGGCGACTGGAAGCGTACCCCGGGCGGGGTCGAGGTCTCCCTGCGCGGGCCCACGCTCGAGCTGCCGCGGGTGCACACGATGATCAAGGCGCGCGACGATCTCGCGGCCAAGGATCCCGCAGGCACCGCCGCACAGGGGCGCTCCAGCACCAAGTTCACCCTGCAGATCCAGCAGGTCCTGACCAAGCGCGGCGCGCTGGGCTACGTCAACGGCACCCTGGCTCTGGCCGGCGATCGCATTGCCGCCGCCGACCTGTCGATTGGCGCCGGCAAAGGCTCGACCTTCCGTGTCACGCCGGCCGGGAAGGGGCGCAAGCTCTTCTTCTATGTCGCCAATTTCGGCCAGCTGCTGGCGGACGCCGGCTGGCTCGACGGCCTGGTCAACGGCTATCTCCATATCGAGGGTCTGTACAACGACGCCGTCGCCGGCTCGCCGCTCGACGGCTTTCTCAAGCTCGGACCCTACCGCCTGCAGCGGGTGACGCCGCGCGCCAATATCGGCACGCTCAACACGGCCATCGACGGCTTGAACCGCGCCGGCAACGCGCTGCAGCAGTTCGACAGCCTCGAAGCCAAGGTCCTGAAGACGGGCGATCGCCTCCACATCAGGAACGGCCGCACCAGCGGCCAGTCGATCGGGCTCACCGCCCAGGGCTTTGTCGATCTCGGCAACGACACCGCCAAGCTCGGCGGCATCGTCGTGCCGGCCTTTGCGCTGAACAACCTTCTGTCGAACGTGCCCCTGCTTGGTCCGTTGCTCACCGGGGGCAAGGATGGCGGCCTGTTCGCCGTGGCCTATCAGCTCTCGGGTCCGCTCGACGACCTCAAGACCGACGTCAACATGATGTCGGCGATGACGCCGGGGGCGCTGCGCGAGCTTTTCGTCTCGCAGCCCGACGCCGTCCAGCCGCCTTCCTCGCCGGAGATGCAGCGCGCGCCTTAGTAAGAATATTCCTCTCCAGCGAAGCTGGGGAGGTGGCGCCGTCATACGGCGACGGAGGGGTCATGGGCATCAGTGCTGGTGCTCGTGACCCCTCCGCCCGCTACGCGGGCACCTCCCCGCGCTTCGCGCAGGGAGGCATGACTAATCTAAACCGCGCGCACCAGCACGTGGCGCTTGCGGCCGGCCGAGAGCTTCAGCGTGCCCGACGCATCGAGGTCGCCTTCGCCCACCGTCACGGTGTCGCCGGCGATCGGCTTGTCGTTCAGCCGCCCGCCGCCGCCCTTGATCAGCTTGCGCGCCTCGTTGCGGCTTTCGGCCAGGCCGGCCTCATGCAGCAGCTCGAACGCCGCAATGCCGGCGGCAAGCCGCGCGCGCGGAACGCTGACGGTGGGCAGCGACTCGGCGCGCGCGCCTTCCTCGAAGGTGCGGCGCGCGGTGTCGGCGGCTTCCTCGGCGGCCTTGCGGCCGTGCGCCAATGCCGTGACCTCCGTGGCGAGGATCTTCTTGGCCTCGTTGATCTCCTGGCCTTTCAGCGCCGCGAGCCGCGCGACCTCGTCGAGCGGCATGTCGGTGAAGACCTTCAGAAAGCGGCCGACATCCTCGTCCTCGGCATTGCGCCAGTACTGCCAGAAGTCGTACGGGCTCAACCGGTCGGGGTTCAGCCACACGGCACCGGCTGCGGTCTTGCCCATCTTGGCGCCCGAGGCGGTGGCGAGCAGTGGTGAGGTCAGGGCGAACAGCTCGCCGCCTTCCATGCGGCGACCGAGATCGGCGCCCATGATGATGTTGCCCCACTGGTCCGAGCCGCCCATCTGCAGGATGCATCTGTGGCGCCGGTAGAGCTCCACGAAGTCGTAGGACTGCAGGATCATGTAGTTGAATTCGAGGAAGGTGAGCGGCTGGTCGCGCTCGAGCCGTAGCTTCACCGAATCCATAGTGAGCATGCGGTTGACGGAGAAGTGCCGGCCGACGTCGCGCAGCAGCGGGATGTAGAGCAGCGTATCGAGCCACTCGGCATTGTTGGCCATTACCGCGTCGGTGGGACCGTCGCCGAACGTCAGGTAGTTGGCGAAGCTCTTGCGGATGCTCGCCATGTTGGCGTCGATCTGCTGCGGCGTCAGGAGCTGGCGCGTCTCGTCGCGACCCGACGGATCGCCGACCTTGGTCGTGCCGCCGCCCATCAGGGCGATCGGCTTGTGGCCGGTCTTCTGCCACCAGCGCAGCAGCATGATCTGCATGAGATGGCCGACATGCAGCGAATCGGCGGTGCAGTCGAAGCCGATATAGGCCGTGCGGACGCCGCTCGCGAGCAGCTCGTCGAGCCGCGTCGCGTCGCTGCACTGATGGACCATGCCGCGCTCGTGCACGATCCGCATGAAGTCCGACTTGAAGGCCGTCATCTCTTCGCCTGTTGTCCCTAAAGGGCCGGGGGTTTAACACGGGGCCGACCGCCCCTCAACGGACCCGCACTGCGTATGTCTTCACCCTCCCTGCGCGCCCTTGGGCTGATGAGCGGCACTTCCATCGACGGCGTCGACGTGGCCCTGATCGAAACCGACGGCGAGCAGGTGAGGTCTTTGGGCGGGTTCCTGACAGTCCCCTATACCGACGGCGTGCGGCGGGAGATCCGGGCGGCGTTTGGCGCGGAGCAGCCCAGCGACGCGACGATGGCCGCCGAACGGGCGGTGACCGAGGCCCATGTCGAGGCGGTGACGCGTTGGTCGCGGGAAAGCGGCACGCCACTGTCGACGCTCGATGTCGTTGGCTTCCATGGCCAGACCATCACCCATCGGCCGGAGCGGCGCTTCACTTGGCAGATCGGTGACGGCGCGGCGCTCGCGCGTGCCGTCGGCGTGAAGGTGGTGAGCGACCTGCGCATCGCCGACGTGAAGGCGGGCGGGCAGGGTGCGCCGCTGGTGCCGGTTTATCACGCGGCGCTGGCGCACGAGTTGCCCAAGCCGCTCGCCGTGGTGAACATCGGCGGCGTCGGCAACGTCACCTGGATCGG
>JAEZHS010000075.1 GCA_023436825.1 Pseudomonadota bacterium
TCATGAGCATGCGCAATCGCGAGGACCTCTGCCTCGACGCGGGCGAGGTCATCGAAGCCGCCGAAGGCGTCGTCGTACCGATCGATCCCGAGCGCGCATAGCGACGCTCGCGGGCCAGGCTCTACCCGCGCGGCGGCAGGTCGATCTTGGCGTTGCGCAGCTTCTGCTCGAGCACGGGAATGCCCGCGGCCGTGTTGCCCTTGTTGCACTGGTCGATGGCGATCTTGATGTCCGGCGATTCCGGCATCGGCGAACGGCCATACGACATGTTGGCGACGTACGTCTCGTACTTCTGGGCCAGCGCGTTGCAGTAGCTGGCATCGTTGCCCTGTGCCTGCGCGGTTCCCGCGGAGAGAGCGGCAATCGCCGTCGCCAGGCACATCATCCTTTTCGTCATTCGGTCCTCCATGGCTGCTCTTTTAGGGCATCATGCCTGACGGCGACCTGACAGACATGGACAGTGGGCTGATCCCCTCGCAAACTGCCGCGGCAATCGTTCAGAGGTTTCCGCACATGAGCAGCAAGGCATCCCACGACATCGGCTGGATCGGGCTTGGCCGCATGGGCGAGGCCATGGCGGCTCGGCTGGTGAAGGCGGGTCACGGCCTTTCGGTGTGGAATCGCACGGCGTCAAAGGCCGATCCTCTGGCCCAGATCGGCGCCGAGGTCGTGACCGACAAGGCGGCCATGGCGCACTGCGCCACCGTCTTCACCATGGTCTCGACCACCGACGACCTGAAGGACATCCTGTTCGGCGCGAGCGGCGTGCTGAGCGGCAACGCACGGCCCAGGCGCGTGGTCGACATGTCGTCGATCTCCGACACGGGCTCGGCCGAGATCCGCAAGGGTCTGACCGACGTGGGCGTCGCCTATTTGAGCGCGCCGGTATCGGGCAACGCCAAGGTCGCCAAGGCGGGAAAGCTGCTGGTCGTCGCATCGGGTCCGAAGGCCGAATACGACGCAGTGCAGCCGCTGCTCGCGGCGTTGGGCCGGGCGGCGATGTATGTCGGCGAGGGTGAGCTCTCGCGTATCTGGAAGATCGCCCACAACACCATATTCGGCGTCATCATCCAGTCGTTGTGCGAGATCACGCTGATGGCTGAAAAAGCCGGCATCCCGCGCCACGTCTTTCTGGAGTCGATCAACCAAAGCGTGCTGGGCTCGATGTACACGCGCTACAAGACACCGGCGCTGGTCAATCTCGACTTCACCACGACCTTCACGCCCAAGCTCCTGCTGAAGGACATGGAGCTGGGGGTCGGCGCGGGCAAGCAGTTCGGCGTCGTCATGCCGACCGCCTCGGTGACCCGCGACAGCATCGCCTCCCTCGCGAATCAGTATCCCGGCGACATCGACTTCTCCGTGCTGCTGCTGGAGCTCGCCCGCTCGGCCGGCATGAAGCTCGAACCGGAGAACGTGAAGGTCAGCGATGGATTATGATAGCGCTCAGGACCCATACTCTTCCCGACCGCGCGCTGGGTCGCGTCTGACGCGACCTCCCTGCGCGCTCATGGTTCATGAGCGAGCTGGAAGCTCGCGGTCCGGAAGACCATGAGCAGGCTCCTCCTCAAATCGGGCATCGTCGTCACGCAGGATGCAAAGCTCGGCGTGCTGCCGAAGGGCGACGTGCTGGTCGACGGTGATCGAGTCGCAGCCATCGCGCCCTCGCTGCAGGCCGGTGGCGCCGAAATCGTCGACTGCAGCGGGCATTTCGTGCTGCCGGGGCTGGTCAACGCCCACATGCACACCTGGCAGACGGCGCTGCGCTCGGTGGCCGCCAACTGGACGCTGCTGGAGTACTTCCGCCACGTCCATGCCGGTCTCGCCACCATGTTCACGCCCGAGGACATCCATGTCGCCACGCTGGCCGGCGCGCTGAACCAGATCGACCATGGCGTCACCACGCTGGTCGACTGGTGCCACAACAATCCGACCCCCGAGCACACCAACGCCGGCATCGCCGGCCTGAAGGAGTCGGGCATCCGCGCCGCCTTCTTCCACGGCTCGCCCAAGCCCGATCCCAAGCCCGGCGAGCCGCACTTCTCGGAGGTCCCTCACCCGCGCAAGGAAGTCGAGCGGCTGCTGAAAGGCCCGCTGTCCGACCGCCAGGCGCTGGTGACCCTCGGTATGGCCGTGCTCGGTCCGCACTACTCCACGCTCGACGTCAGCGATCACGACTTTGCGCTGGCCAGGGAACTCGGCCTGGTCGCCTCCATGCACCAGGGCGGCGGCGAGGCCAAGACGCCAGGTGGCTGGGAGATCCTGATGCAGCGCGGCCTGGTCGGCCCACACATCAACATCGTGCACGGCAACAACCTCACCGAGGACCAGCTCAAGGCCTTCGTCGACCTCGGCGTCAGCTTCTCGATCACGCCGGAGAACGAGATGGCGCAGGGCCACGGCCATCCCATCACCGGCCGGCTGCGGGCGCTGGGGACGGGCCCGTCGGTCGGCGTCGATCTCGAATCGGCGGTGAGCGGCGACATGTTCACCGTGGCGCGCATGGCGCTCGCCTCGCAGCGTGCGCTGGACAACGCCGCCGAACGGACGAAAAGCGGCGGCATACCGCCGACCTCCACGGTGCCGGCGGCGGAGGCGTTCGACTGGATCACCACGCGAGGTGCCGCCATGCTGGGTATGGCCGATCGCATCGGCAGCCTCGCGCCGGGCAAGCAGGCCGACATCGCCGTCATGTCGCTGGGTCCGCTCGCGATGTGGCCGGTGCACGACCCGGTGGCGACTGTGGCGATGCAGGGTTCGGGCGCGCGCATGCGCGACGTGCTGGTGGCAGGCCGCTTCGCCAAGCGCGACGGCCGGCTCGCCTCGGCGAACGTGGCCGCGGTGCGCACCAGCCTCGCGGCCTCGGGAGAGCGTATCCTGTCGAAGCTGAAAATAAGAACGATCAGCCGCGAGGTAGCGGCGGGATAGGCAAGAGGGAGGAGCTTCCATGACACGACTGGTCGCAGCTGTGATCTCACTGGCCGTGGCAGCGGTGCTGGCCGCCGCGCCGGCTTCGGCGCAGAACTGGCCCGACAAGCCCGTCCACGTGATCGTGCCCTTCACTGCGGGCAGCGCCACGGACGTCGTCGCCCGGGCGGTCGCCCAGGCGATGTCCAAGAACCTGGGCCAGGTCTTCGTCGTGGACAACAAGCCCGGCGCCGGCGGCAGCATCGGCGCCGGCCAGGTCGCCAAGTCGGCGCCCGACGGCTATACGCTGCTGGTCAACTCCTCGGCGCACACAGTCAATCCGTCGATCTATCCCAGCCTTACCTACGACGCGGCCAAGGAGCTGCCCGCGGTCAGCATGCTCGCGCAGCAGCCCAACATCATGGTCGCCGCCCCCTCGCGCGGCTGGAAGACGTCGAACGACTTCGCGAAGGCCGCCAAGGAGCAGCCGGGCAAGCTCAACTACGCCTCCGCCGGGACCGGCAGCGGCACTCACATGAACGCCGAGAAGTTCAAGCTCTCGGCCGGGATCGATGCAGTCCACGTGCCCTATCGCGGGACCCCCGAGGCACTGACCGACGCCATGAACGGCCGCGTCGACATCTTCTTCGCGCCGGTGATCGCCGCCCTGCCCATGATCCGCGACAGCCGCGTGGTGGCGCTGGGCAACGGCGGCACCAAGCGCGTCTCGGTGCTGCCCGACCTCGCGACGACGGAGGAGCAGGGCTTCAAGAACAGCGGCTACAATTTCTGGGTCGGCATGTTCGCGCCGGCCGGCACGCCTCCGGCCTTGATTGCCAAGCTCAATGCCGAGGTCAAGAAGGCGCTCGACTCACCCGAGGTCAAGGAGCGGCTGGGTCAGCTCGGTGCCGACGCCGCGCCCACCGCGCCTGCCGAGTTCGACAAGATCGTAGCGCTCGAACTCAAGGACAACGCCGAGCTCGTCAACAAGGCCAGTATCAAGGTGCAATAGATGGCGGACACTCTCCTCCAGACCACCGTCGTCGGGTCCTACCCGCAACCCGACTGGCTGGTCGATCGAAAGATGTTGAGCAAGAGCGTGCCGCGCACGCGCATGCGAGAGCTCTGGCGCGTGTCCGAGGCGTTCCTCGAGCAGGCCCAGGATGACGCGACCCTGCTCGCCATTCGCGACATGGAGCGCGCCGGCATCGACATCGTCACCGACGGCGAGATGCGTCGCGAGAGCTACTCCAACCGCTTCGCCACGGCGCTGGACGGCATCGACGACGAGCATCCGGCCGAAATCGTCAGCAGCCGCGGCCAGAAGACGCCCGTGCCGCGAGTGGTCGGCAAGATCAGGCGCACCAGGCCGGTGGAGCTGCGCGACATGCAGTTCCTGCGGGCCAACACCGACAGGCTCGCCAAGATCACCCTGCCCGGCCCCTTCACCATGGGCCAGCAGGTAAAGGACGAGTTCTACAAGGATGCCGAGGCGATGTGCATGGACTACGCCGCGGCGGTGAACGAAGAGGCACACGAGCTGGTCAAGGCGGGAGCCGACGTGATCCAGCTCGACGAGCCGTGGCTGCGCAACAACCCCGAGGAGGCCAAGCGCTATGCCGTGAAGGTCATCGACCGGGCGCTCAAGGACATCAAGGTGCCGACGGTCGTGCATCTCTGCTTCGGCTATGCCGCCGTGGTTGGCGGCGGCAAGCCGACGGGCTATTCGTTCCTGCCGCAACTCGCCGACTCGATCGCCCAGCAGATCTCGATCGAATCGGCGCAGCCCAAGCTCGATCTCGGCGTGCTGAAGGACCTTGCGCCCAAGAAAGTGATGCTGGGCGTGATCGACCTTGCCGATCCCGAGATCGAGACGCCGCAGAAGGTGGCCGACCGCATCCGTGCCGGCCTAAAACATTCGTCGCCCGACAAGCTCCTCCCCGCCCCCGACTGCGGCATGAAGTACCTGCCGCGGGCCACGGCGTTCGGGAAGCTCAAGGCGCTGGCCGAGGGCGCGGCGATCGTGCGGAAGGAGCTGGGTTAATCATCGGACCGGGGGGGGGCCGGCGCCGGCCCCCCCCAGCCCCCCCCC
>JAEZHS010000122.1 GCA_023436825.1 Pseudomonadota bacterium
GGCGTCAGATCACCGTTCTGGAGGCGATCCGCCAGGGCGTCGAGGATACCCTGCGCCGCGGTCGGATCGGTGGAGAACAGCAACACGATAGCGTTGGCGGCTGCCTGGACCTGCGCGGCGGAACCGAGGCCCGCCGTCTGCGCCAGCGTCGCGGGGTCGGTCAGCAGGATCGCGAGTTGCGCATCGAGCACCGCCTGCAGCGCGGCGGAGGCGCCGGGCAGCATCGCCTGGAGATCGGCGATGGCGGCCTGCAGGGTGATGTCGCCGCCGCCGATCATGGAGGCGATCTGCAACTGTACCGCCTCCGGCAGCGTCGCGTCACCGGCTGCGGCCATGTGCGCGAGCACGATGATCGCCGTATGGGCGTCGAGCGTCCCGGGAACCGCGGCGTCGATGAGCGCGATGGCGTCCTGCGTGGTAAGCGCGCCGTCGCCGATCATCGCGGCGATATTGTCGCCCGCGACCGCCCGCAGCGCGTAGTCGCCGCCTTCGGCCAGGCCGAGGAGCTGGGTCGCCAGATCGCCGGCCATGACGATGCCGTCATGGACCCAGGACAGCAGCACGTCGGTGACGGCGGCGGCGGTCGCGGCCGAACCGAGCGTGGCCGCCACGGTGAGAACGTACAGGCCTTGCGCCACGTTGAGCGCATTGGCGCTCACCGCGCCGCCCAGGACGGCTGCGCCGGCCGCCGGATCGGCGTTCATGTAGGCGGCGATCTTCGCCAGCAGGTCGGCAAGGCCGTCCGGCAAGGAGGAAGTGGCCGTCCCCGCCAGCACGACGATCGCCTGGCCGCGCGTCAGTGCGCCCGCGGCGACGGCAGCGTCGAGCTCGACCATGGCGTCGACCGCCGACAGCGAGGTCCAGTCCACGATGGCGTTGAGCTGACGGCCCGCGCCGACCTGGTCCGCGGCGTCCCCGCCGCCGGCAAATCCGGCAAGGATGGCGATGAGCGCTTCGGCGCTGAGCTCGTTGCCCAGCATGCGATCGTTCAGCTGTCCCATGGCGAGCCCCAGGGACACGTTGGCGGCATGCGCGAGCGCGGCGCCGATGGCCGCGAACCCGCCCGGCTCCAGGGCTGCCAGCGTCGGCGCTGCCCTGAGGAGCGTTGAGACCGCGAGCTGGACGTCGTCGGCGCCCAGCGGAAAGACTCCATCCAGCGCCGCGCCGATGGCGGCGGCCGACAGGCCATGATCGTGGATCAGGCCGTCAATGGCCGCCGAGGCGGCGGCGCCGAGATCGGCATTGGGCACCCAGATGACGCTGCTGCCGAAGATCTGCTGGTTGCCGCTGGCGCCGAGCGCGAGGAGGAATGTCACGCCCTGCGCCGGCGTGAAGCCGAGCGGCGCCAGGGCGCCGACGACGGCGGCGGCGGCATCGCTGCCCCCCATCGTGCCGGCGAGCAGCCCGCGCACGCCATCGGCTGCGACGTTCATGGCGTTGCGGTCGGGGGTAAGCCCGCCCGGCACGAAGGCCATCGCCGTCAGCAGGACGACCGCGCTCGCTCCCGACAGGCCGCCGAGCGACACGCCGGCATTGATGAAGGTCAGCGCCTGCTGTGCCGTCATCATGTTGTTCGGCACCATGAACGTCGGAGTCGTGGTGTCGATCAGGGTCGCCAGGTGGAGGCCGGCTGCCGGCGCGGAGTCCGGATCGACGGCGGCGACGGCCACGAGGAAGCGCGCCGCGGTGAAGGCGCTGCCCATGGTCAACGCATCCAGCGCCGCGGCTTGCGAGATGAAGCCGTCGTCGACGAGGGAGAGGACCTCCGCCGCGACGTCGTTCGCGGCGGCGATGTCGTTGGAATTGTACGAGGGCGCGAACCTGACCATCATCGCGATGGCCTGCTCGGCGGCCACGCTCCCCGCGGCCACCGCGCTGTGAACATGGCTCGCCAGCTCGGGCAGGGAGAGGTCCGGCGTGCCGAACGGCGTCACCAGGCTCATGATGGTCTGGGCCGCCGAGTAACCGACGTCGAAGGGAAGGATCCCGACCGAGGCAATGAGCATGTCGACCACGTCGTCACGCGCCTCGACATCGTCCCCGATCAGGGCCCTCAACTCGTTCATGGCCTGGAACCCGGGGGCCGGGAACGGACTGACCATCAGGCCGGCCAGCACGGCGTGGGCCTGGGTCTCGCCGAGGCTGCCGCCGACGACAGCATTGTGGATGGCCTGGACGGCGGCCGTCATGCTGAGCGTGCCGCCGGGCCATCCACCTCCGCCGCCGCCACCTTCGCTGCCACCACCTTCGCCGCCTTCGAAGGTGCCGCGCGTGATGAGCTGGCCGAGGTAGCAGCCCGCCACGAGCTGGGCATCCAACGCGCCGCTGTTGGCCACCGCGATCAGGATGCTCGCCGCCTCGCTGCGGCCGATCTGGAAGGCGTTGATGGCAGGTAAGAAGTCCGCCATGGCCGCCGCCGGCTCGAGGCCGCCCGAAGCGACGAGGCCCGCGATCTCCGCGCCGATTGCCGTGAAGTGACTGCTGTCGCCGTCGAGCTGGTTCAGCCGATCGACGAAGGCCAGCAGCGCCCGCACCGGGCTGACACCGCCGTCGCCGGCGGCCGCCTCGATCAGGGCGACGGCGTTGGCGTAGCGCGCCGCGCCAGACAGGTTGGCGAACGCGGCGTTGGCCACGTCGATGCCGGCCTGGCCGCCTTGCAGCGCGGCAGCGCCCAGTCCCAGCGACGAGGTGTCGAAGCCGGCGATGTCATCATAGGTACTCATGGCAATTCCTCAGGCGGTCGTCGCGGCAGGCAATGGCAAGGCGGAGCGAGGCGTCGTTCTCGCCACCCGGTGGTCAGGTGCGGCTGCCGACATCGTTATCCTTTCAACCGGCGGCCGGGCTTTTTGGGCAAAGCTTCGCCCTTGGCGATTCGTGCGTACGCATCGCCGCCGCCGATCTTGCTTGCTGTTTTTTCCCATCCAGCGGACTACGCGCCGCCGCCGACCGCGTCCGTCCTGATGCTCCCTCAAGCGTACGGGACACTGCTGCCGGAACGAGGCCACCCTAGTGGAAGGCGCGTTGGGCAATCAATTTGCATCACGCTCCGGACGTCGACTTTTATTGGGTGCTTATTTCGGCCAAATTGACCGCAAAAGCGGCCATGTCCTACGGGCCGACGCTGTGTACAAGCTTCCGCTTGATCCGCATCATTTGCACGGCAAGGCTGGGCCATGGCAAGCGCTGATTCCCTCAAAGGCCTGATGAAGTGGCTGAGCCGCGACGAGTGGCGGCAGCCGTTCAACGAATTGTTCGAGCGGCATGTGGGCCTGCCCTGCGAGCGGGCCGGAATCGCCGTCGACGAGATGGCCGACAAGATCGGCAACCAGAACGCCAGCGTGATGTGGGGGTGCATCTTCGAGGACTTCCTGGCGTACGACCTCGACGACGGCAGAAACATCGTCGACGACTACCTGAAGCGACGGGGCTGGAGGGAAAGCGTCCCCAACAAGCGCTACATGACGGCCCTGCGTTCGTCGGCAATGAGCCTGTACGAGGTGAGCGACATCGTGCGCGACCAGTCGTTTCTCGCCCGCGACCTGCTGCGCGGCGGCGAGCCGGTGCGCATCAGCGAGAAGTCTGCCACGCACAGCCTGAAGCAATGGGACCGGCTCGCCGCCCGCGTCGTGCGGATGGGACCGAGAGTCGAAATGGCGGGCGGCGTATTGGCGTTCAGTCGTGAGTGCAGCGAGCGTCTTCGCGAGCTTTTCGCCTCGTTCAGCAAGGAGATGCTTTCGGAGGCGCGCGAGTCCGCGAAGCGTGCCGGCGCAGACGTCGACCCGCTCGATTTCGATTCCGAAGCCCTGCGCCACGCCGGCTTCCTGTTCACGAACGTCTGGCTGGACGACGCTCTCCAGCGGGTGCTCAATCCCAGGCAGCCCGTCATGCGCAACAGCGACGGCGACGACATCGCCTTCACGACGGTTCGGTATCGCTTGAAGGAAGCCCGCGACCGCGCCGCGCTCGAAGCCGCATTGATGGCCATGCCCAACCTGCAGCTCACGGGCGACAATCTGTGGACCTGGACCGAGGCTGAAGCGCCGGCCACCGGGAAGCCGACGGCCGCCGATCACGTCATCACGTCGACCTTCAGCGACGGTTCCGTATCGCTGGGCAGCGTCGCGCTGGAAGCGGAAACGCTTTTGCTGGAGACGAATTCGCCACAGCGCGCCCAAAGAGGGCTGGCCCTGCTCGAGCCCGTCATTCGTCCGTTCGTCGGCGAGCCTGTCGTGGCGTCGAAAACGATGGCCGAAATGCAAGCCTCACCTCCGGCGAGCGACGGCCGGAAGCCGTCGACGGGCCTCTCAGCGGAGGAAGAACGCGCGGTCATCCAGGAAATGCTCGAACGACATTACCACGCGCTCCTCGACCAGCCGGTGCCGATGCTCGGGGATGTAAGCCCGCGCAAGGCCGCAAAGACGAAGACGGGACGCGAAAAGCTGGTCGATTGGCTCAAGCTCATCGAGAATTCGAACGCGAGACAGGAAGCGCACTCGGCCATGGCCACCTACGACCTCGGCTGGATGTGGGAGGAGCTCGGCATCGCACACTTGCGGCGATGACGGAGCTGGTCTGCCAGCAGCTCGTCAGAGATTTTGATGTGTTGCCGTGGGACGGACGAGATTGCCAGCACTGCTGGCACCGGTGCCCGAGCCTGGACAATTTGGGCGCTCGACGGCGCGCAAAAACCAGAACCGTGGTTGACCATAAATAGCACGTAAGTTATATTGATCCCGCGCTCGCCTCCCGGCGGCTCTGCTCTATGCATCGTTCACCCCGAGACCATCGCGCTCGGCAGCAATCCTGCTAGGGCCACTTTCCGTCATCCCGAGCGAAGCCGCCCCCTGCCTTTGAGGAAAAGAGAGCAGTTCGGTCGGGGTAAGTGAAAACGGCCAGTGAAACCATCGAAATTAAAAAAGGCCGAAGATTCAATGGCTTGACCGGCGTTCGAGGGTCTAGCCGAATCTAGCGAAGTTCACGCTACCCAGCGGTCGAGCCAAGGCGCGCGAAATGTCGTTTCTGTCACTTTCCAGGGAGAGCGTCCGGCCGCCGCCAGGGCCGGAAAGCGGCGGATATCAATGGTTTGCGGACGTTTCCGACACAATCGCACGAACGCGATCCCGTTGGTCGCCCCCGTCAAATGTGTGCTGGTGACTACACCGATGCCACCTGGGGGATCGCAGCCCCGGGACATCGGCACCTGGCTATTTGCGCCCTGCTACGGAACGCAGAAGTCGCAATGGGATATTGCGCGCGCAGGCCCCGTATGGAGCGCAAAAAACAAATAATGTGTCGTCGCGTAGATTACTCAGGTGCTTTTATTATAACCTTGATTATTGACCACGAGTAGTCGAACGCGCATCCTCTCGGCATGTCGATAGGTTCCGGTGTGATCTTGCGATGGCCGCATCTGCGTCGGGACGTCAGAAGGCCGGACAGCCGGTTCTCCGGGCCCGTCGAAGCCGCAGACCGCGCGAAGAAAACCGAGGCGGCACAGCTATCCTCGGGCGGCGCGGGACTTGTCCCCGCCTTTCAGGTATTCCTGTCCACACCATCGATTTGCGGTGGTGAGCGACCCCCTCGCCTCTTTAAGAAGCTCTGCCATGGAGCCGTTGAAAGATTCGTCGAACGTCACGCGCCTGCCCGGCGCCGAAGACATCCGTCTGCGCGAGCCGCCGCACAATTTCGAGGCGGAACAGGCGCTGCTGGGCGCAATCCTCATCAACAACGCCGCCTATCAGCGCGTCGCGGAGTTTTTGCGGCCGGAGCATTTCGCCGATCCACTGCACGGCAAGCTTTACGATTCCCTGTCGAAGCTGATCGAGCGCGGGCAGATCGTGAGCGCCGTCACGCTGAAGACCTACGTCGAGCAGGACGAGGACATGAAGGCGGCCGGCGGGGCGGCCTACTTGGCGCGGCTGGCGGCGGCGTCCGTCCATGTCATCGACGCCACCGCCTTCGGCCAGGTGGTGCACGACCTCTACCTGCGCCGCCAGCTGATCGACATCGGCGAGACCGTGGTCAACGGCGCCTTCGGCAGCGGCGACGTCGAGGAGACGGCGCTGAGCCAGATCGAGGTTGCCGAGAAGAAGCTCTACGACCTCGCCAGCACCGGCCAGACCGAGGGCGGCTTCAAGGCGTTCCGCGTCGCGCTCACCGAAGCGACGGTCGCCGCCGAAGCAGCCTACCATCGCGTCGGCCAGCTCACCGGTGTGGCGTCGGGCCTGTTCCAGCTCGACCAGTTGCTGGGCGGCCTGCACAGGTCGGACCTGATCATCCTGGCCGGGCGCCCCTCCATGGGGAAGACCGCGCTCGCCACCAACATCGCCTTCAATGCCGCGCGCGCCTACAAGGAGGAGATCGTCGAGGGCCGCCCGAAGGTGGTCGACGGCGCGGTCGTGGGCTTCTTCTCGCTCGAAATGTCGTCGGAGCAGCTCGCCACCCGCATGCTCGCCGAGCAGGCCGAGGTCTCGTCCGAGAAGATCCGCAAGGGCGAGATGATCAGCAGCGACTTCGACCGGGTCCTGTCGGTCAGCCACGAGCTCGAGCATCTCAACTTCTTCATCGACGACACGCCGGCGCTGTCGATCGCAGCACTTCGCACCCGCGCCCGCCGCCTGAAGCGCACGCACGGGCTGGGATTGCTGGTGGTCGACTATCTCCAGCTCCTCTCCCCTTCGGGCAAGAACCGGCAGGACAATCGCGTGCAGGAGGTCTCCGAGATCACGCGCGGCCTCAAGACGCTCGCCAAGGAGCTCGACGTCCCGGTGATCGCCTTGTCGCAGCTGTCGCGTTCGGTGGAACAGCGCGAGGACAAGCGGCCACAGCTCTCGGACTTGCGTGAATCGGGCTCGATCGAGCAGGACGCCGACGTCGTCATGTTCGTCTACCGCGAGGAGTACTACCTCACCCGCTCCGAGCCGGCGCGCCGCGCCGAGGAAAGCGACCAGAAGTTCAACGAGCGCCACGACGCGTGGCGCCTGCGCTGCGAGCAGACCTACGGCAAGGCCGAGGTGATCGTGGCCAAGCAGCGCCACGGCCCGACCGGCATCGTGCGGCTCGCCTTCGAAGGCCAATTCACCAAGTTCGGCAACCTGCCCGCCGATGGCGAAGGCCCGAGCCCGATATTCGAATGAGTCGTTGCTGGGAGCGCTCATGGTCTTCTGGACCGCGCGCCGGGTCGCGTCAGACGCGACCTCCCTGCGCGCTCATGATTCATGAGCGAGCTGGAAGCTCGCGGTCCGAAAGAGCATGAACTCAATGTTTTCAGACGACGCCACGC